>CAZOGQ010000079.1:0-5110 GCA_964579545.1 Candidatus Woesearchaeota archaeon
GATGCAAGTAGCAAGATAATACAATTTAAATACGGAGGAGATGGAATTGATGTTTCTTCTGAGCATATGAATAAAGAAATAAGTCCTGGAGAGGCTATCGGAATTATTACTGCACAAAGTTTTGGTGAGCCTGCAACGCAAATGGCTCTCAGTGTATTTCATTTTGCAGGAATCCAGGAAATGCAGATTAACCTGGGTCTGCCACGTTTAATAGAAATATTTGATGCTAGGAAATTACCATCTACACCAACAATGGAAATCTTTTTAGAAAAAGATTATAATAATGAAAAGGATGCTAAAGTAATAGCAGAAAAAATAAAAGAAGTAAAAATAAAAGACATAACATCTGAGATAAATGTAAATTTCTCGGACAAGAAAATAGAAGTTAAACTCGATGCAGGTTCTGTAAAACAAATACATATATCTATGGGCAAGGTTGTTGAATGGCTTAGGGAAAAAGGTTTAAAAGTAAAACTAAGAAATGACTATCTTATTTTTGATGTTTCTGACTTAAACTTCAGAAGTATTTATAAACTAAAGGAAAAAATAAAAGAGATAATCATTTCTGGGATAAAAGGAATAGAACAAATACTAGTTGTGAAGAGGGATAGAAATTATGTTATACTTACCGCTGGTTCGAATTTAAAAGAAACAATGTTAACTAAGGGTGTAGACAAAGAAAAGATAATTACAAATAACTTGTATGAGATTGCTGATATCTTGGGAATAGAAGCTGCAAGGCAAGCTATTATAAATGAGGTAAAAAAAGTAATTGAACCGCAAGGATTAGATATAAATGAAAGGCATATAAAACTAATTGCAGATGCTATGAGTGCTAGCGGAGAAATCAAGGGTGTTACAAGAATGGGAATTATATCTCAAAAATCTTCTATATTAGCTAGAGCAAGTTTTGAAACACCAATAAAACAGTTTGTTAATGCAACAATAAAATATAACAAAGATGAGTTATTAAGTGTTATTGAGAATATAATCTTAAACCAACCAGTTCCAGTAGGAACAGGATTGCCTGGCTTATTAGTTAAGGTTATTGGCCCACTAAAAAAACCTGAGGAAACTGAAAAAAACAAGAGAAAAAGTAAAAAAGAATCTGGTAAGAAAAACTGAAAAAAACAAATAAAAAAATGGTCAGAATAATATCGATGCAATTAATGAGATACTTAAATTTATTTGAAAAGATAAGTGGGGTCGGAACAAAAGATTGTCTTATTTATAATTCAGGCATTATTTTTGCTGTCAGTAAAAGTAACGTTTCTAAAGCGATAGGAGAAAAAGGCAAAAATGTAAAGAAGCTTGAATCTATACTAAACAGGAAAGTTAAAATTGTTGCTCTTCCCAATAATATAGAAGATGCGGAACTTTTTATTCTTGCGATAATCCATCCTAATAAATTTAGAGCCCTCACAGTAACTGATAAAGAAATTGTAATAAAGGCAGGCAGGCAGAGTAAAGCAATTTTAATTGGCAGAGGCAAAATGAAACTCCGTGAACTCCGTGAAATAGTCAAAGAATATTTAAAAAGAGATTTAAGGATTGTTTAAGATTCATCAGGTTCATGAGGAATTCCATATTTACGAATCGTATTTTTTAATATATTTAACCAATGTGGATCGTTTTCTGAAAGTATCTGTACTTTTTGAGGAGTTAAGTCAATTCGAACAATACATAGTTTTTCTCCATCCCTTAGTTGAGTTAATTGGTAAGATAAAGAGCATAACTCAATTCTTTTGGTTCTGTGAGCTTCATCGGTCGCAGCATCTCTTGTTTTAATTTGTTCAGGGGCATCTTTTTTAAAGCTTTGGTTTTCTTCTTCTATTGCTCTAAGTTGCTCCCCCAACCCCCCTATTTTTTCTGTGTACTCTCTATAAATTCCTAATATTTGTTGAGGAAATAGCCCTTCAATTATACTATCTGTTTCTCCATATAAAAATCTTGCATTATTCAAATCTTGAACAACCTCTTCAGCAGCTCGTTTATAATATTCGCTCCAATCACCGCGATATGCTAATCTTACACTTAGCGATCCCTCTTTTGGGATCTGGCTTAGGATATCTTTTAAAGCTTTAACACTCATTGCACTCTGCATATCATGTATTTCATCTTCAAGCATTCTTGTTTTTTCAGAGTCTTCTATCATCTTCCAATAAAAACTTAAAACTTTAAAAACCTTTGTTACTCATAATGAGTTATGAAATTTTATCTTGTTGTCCGGCTTATAAGTTCATAGTCAATATCTAAGTCTGAAACAATTTTTCTTAATATGTCCACACGATCTGGCTTTGGCTCGCTGTATCTTACATCAACTTTTATTGGAGTTACTCTCACTTGGAGTGTCTCACCTTTAACCTTTCCATTCCAGAATATTTCGTTTATCCAAACTCGTTTTCTTTTTGTTTGCTCATCTCTTAATTTATCAGACCTTTCCGAAATTTCATTGAATATCTCAGCTTCAGTTCTGTATTTTTTTCTAAATCTCTTACCATTTATCTTTTTATCAAGTTCGGCTAGTTCTTCTTTTATTCTCTGTTTCTCTTGTTGGTAGAATTCATATATATCTAAAATTGCAGAATTAGATAAACCCTTACATATAATGCCACTTTGTGGGTAAGCTTCAGCATGTATGTTTTCTGGCTCAAAACTTGGGATAATTTCTTGAACTTGCTTTTTTATACTTGAAAAATCAACTCTTAGCCCCATTAGTACTTGTTTTTTTCCTGGTAAATTTTCCAAGATTCTCCTTAAATTTTCTACACTTATTTCTTGCGCTTCTGTAAGAGACTCTACTAAATATTCTACCATTTCACCTTAAAAACTTTAGGACTTATAAATCTTCCTGGTATATTTTAACTTTATTTAAGTAATAAAATAAATCACCTCTTCTTTAAATTTAACATCAAAGCATTAAATTTAAAAGCTTTCTTTTTCAAATAATATTATGGGATTGTTCAGTGCAAGAAAATTAGCGAAAAATAGAAAAAAATTTAGATGGAAAAATGAAAAATATAAAGTCAGAACCTTAAATCTGTACGCTAAGTCAGACCCACTCGGAGGAGCAAATCAAGGTAAAGGAATAGTTACAGCAAAGATTCAAAAAGAAGCAAAACAACCTAATTCTGCAATGAGAAAATGTTGTGTTGTTCAGCTTCTTAAAAATAGCAAAACAGTCACAGCTTTTATTCCGGGTAATCTTGCTCAGAAATATATTGATGAACATGATGAAGTTATGATAGAAAGGATTGGTGGCAAGAAAGGAAGGGCTAAGGGAGATATTCCAGGTGTTAGATTTAAAGTTATTAAAGTAAATGATCAGCCTTTGGATAGGCTAGTTAAAGGTAAAATAGAAAAATGAAGAAGATAAAATGAAGAAATCAAAAGAAATTATGAAAAGTATTGAGAAAAGTTTAAGGGCTAAGGCTTTTTATAATCCTTTATTAAAAATAGTTTCAGAAAATCATCGTAGAATAATTAATTATTATTTTGAGGAAGCTGATTTAGATAATAAAAGACTATAGGAGTTTAATGAAACAACAAAACTAATTCATAGATTTCCTAGAATTCGTACAGGAATTTTAGAAAAAATAATGGGTTACGAAAGGATTTAAAATGAAAACAGAACAACAAACCAAACAAGAAAAACAAAATGAGAAAGTATTTGATATGTATAACCTACAAGATGTCAGGGTTGAAGACCCTGCTTTAAAAAAATATATTAATCTTGACTTCAGGCTTGTGCTCAAGACTTATGGCAGGAACAAAGATAAATTTGGTAAAGCAAAAGTAAATATAATAGAAAGGTTAGCAAATTTAATTGCAGTTGCTGGTCATCGTGGCAAGAAACATAAATTAATAAAGGGGAACGCAACTGGTAAATACAGTAAGAACATGAAGACAGTTTTCAAAGCTTTTGAACTCATCGAGAGAAAGACAAAACAAAATCCTGTTCAAATCCTTGTCCATGCTATTGAAAATGCAGCCCCACGAGATGAAATTACTGTTATAGAATATGGTGGAGCAAGATATCCACAGGCAGTTGATGTCTCACCATTAAGAAGGCTAAATCTAACTATGAGGAATATTGTTCATGGTGCTTCTGACCGTGCATTCAATAAAAAGAAAAGCATAGCAGAAGGGCTTGCAGAAGAAATCTTGCTTGCCTTTGATGGCAATATGGAAAGTTTTGCAATGAAAAAAAAGAATGAATCTGAAAAACAAGCAGATTCTGCTAGGTAAAAAATTACTTAACTTCAAATTCATAAGTATCTTCAAGTTTCCCAGTTTCTGTTTCTATTACTTTTCTATCTGCGCCTAATAAAGCTGCATAAACTCTGTACTGCCCAGTCTCATCTGGAATAAAATAGTCTGCATTTGCCCATAGATCATCAAGAGCAAGGTATCCTCCAGGAAGTACTTCTATTTCTCTTCCAGGAACTTCCCAGCCAAGAGGAGAGTAACCATCCTCTCCACTTGAATTACAATTATATGCTCCTATATTATAAATCTGGATTATTCTTGTTAACTCAACACTTCCTTCAATTTTCCAGTTCTGAGGAGAATAATCAGAGCTATGCGACTCGCAATCATGGCTTCCTTCGCCTGGAGCATAACCATCTTCAGTGCTTTCATTACAATGATAACTTCCATTACTATAAAAATCAATAACTCTCTGAAGTTCATTATAATCAATTCTCCAATCTTCATCATAATCTGCAGTGTGCGGTTCACAGTTATAGTTACCTGTCTCTGAAGTACCAACAATTATCTTGTGATCGTACCAGTTTCCATCAACATATTTTTGAACTTTCATTGATAAATAACCGTGTATTGGAATTTCGCCAGTATTGTTTATTTTAGAATCTTCTGTCAGTTCAATTCTTTCCTCAGGTTCATACTCATTTTTTAAATTTGCAACTTGAATATAGCCACTGGGGGTCTCTCCAGTTGCTTTCCCAGTAATTCCTTTCCAGATGTTCTTAAAAAACTCGCTGAAAGAAAAAGCAGATACCATAGACAGAGATAAAATAATGAATACAACAATAACTACTATTACTATATTTAACCTCTTTTTATAATGCATAGCGTTATAAGAAATATA
>CAZOGQ010000080.1:0-5066 GCA_964579545.1 Candidatus Woesearchaeota archaeon
TACCATTAAGTAACAACTATTTATAAATGTTTCGATAAGAGCTTTTTTAAATAACTATTCTTTTTAGCTTTTATGAGAGAGCATAGTAAATTCGTTAAGGAGCAGTTTGAAAAAGATGCCGAAACTTATGATGCAGAAATCAATGATATTGTTCCTTATTATGAAGAGATACAAAGAGAGGTTCTTTTGATTTCCGATATCTTTAATTTTAGCGAAAATGAAAAATTAATTGTTTTAGATCTTGGTATTGGAACAGGCAACCCCTCAATTAATTTATTAAGAAAATACAAGGATATGGAAATAGATGCAATTGATTTATCTCCTAAAATGATTCAGGTAGCTAAAAACCACCTATCTGAATTTAGTAATAGAATTAATTTTATTGAAGAAGATATGATTGAATTCAATCCGAAGAGAAAATATAATGCTTGTGTTGGGCTTTTCTCTGTTCATCATTTAAATCAAGAACAAAAGAAAGAGCTTTTCAAGAAAATATTTAATTGTCTTGAAAACAAAGGGATTTTTATTATCGGAGATCTTGTTGTTGGCGATACTCCAGAAGAAACTAAAGAATTAGAAGAAGAATGGAAAAATTATCTTATTAAAAAGGCGGGTAAAGAAGGTATAAAATGGTACAATGTTTATAAAAAAGAAGATATCCCTGATTCTATCAACAATCAAATTAAGTGGCTTAAAGAAGCTGGATTTAAAACTGCAGAACTAAAATGGAAAAAAATGAATTTTGTAGTTTTATTTGGGAAAAAGTGAACTCAGAATCTCGGTCCCCATTTATAGACTTTATCATGGTGGTCAAAATAATAGATAATTAATGTTTTTCTTAAATGATCAATTTTAAAAATCAATACAAAATGTCTTTCAATATGAACTCTATTAAGTGTTTGTAAGGGTTTTTTTAAAAATTTATAAGCATGGGGGGGATTTTTCCTTATATCAAGAATCTTCTTATTTATAATTTCTAATTGTTTTGGGTTTTTTCTCGCAAGTTTTCTAAATATCCCATCTGCTTCCTCTTTTATTTCCAAATCATACATCTTAATTTACTTAGCTGTATCTTTCAGCAAAGTCTCTCACCTTAATACTTCTCTGCTTTTCTATTTTCTTAATTTCTTCAATAAATTCAGGCCTTAAATCAGGTTCATCTTCTACTTCAATATATCTACTAACAACAAGTTCTATAGCTTCCCCTTTATCTTTAAGCCCGTATCTTGCTTTTACAATACTTAATACTCTATTAGTATTTTCATTAATTTGAATTAAAGCATTTACCATTTTACCTCCCAAACTTAGTTTTTCTTATTTTAACTAAGTTAAACTTAGTTAAACTTAGTTTATAAATGTTTTGGTTGTGAGAAGTATATATCAATATAATCTAATTTTAAAGCATATATTAACATGCATAAATACTTTTAAATAAAAAATACTATACAACTAAAATTTAAAATCTTAAAATTTATACAATTGTAAGGGGTTAAATGGATGAAATGCGAGATCAAGATATAAGAAGGGTTAAGGAAGCAAATCCAACAAAAGTTCTTGTTGTTGGAGCAGGAGATGTTGGAATGGGAAGTCTTGAAGCTCTTGTTCGTATTGCTAATTTTGATAGGGCAGAGAGATCATCAAAAGATAAAGATATGATTCCATATGGTATGGCAACTAGAAGACCTGGAGAGGTAAGACAAAAATTTAAAGAAAAGGGGATTCAAATACCTGTTTTTGGTTATGATGATTTACTGAGTTTAAAAGAAGATGTAGATATTGCAGTTTTATGCCAAGCTTCTCAAGATCTTCCTAAAAATTTAGGTCCAGATTTTGCTAGACAATTTAATTCAGTAGATAGTTTTGATGATCATCCCATTATGCCATATTATGTTTCTGAAATGGATAAAGCTGCAAGAGAAAATAGTCATATAGCAGGAATTGGATTTGGCTGGGATCCTGGTGAAAGTTTTTCTACACTTAAATTAATGGGCTCAGCACATTTTCCATATTCTGCAACAAATGTTTTTTATGGTCCTGGCAAAAGTCAAGGTCATACAACTGCTTTAAAAGTTAGAAAATTAAGAGATTTAGGAATTGTAGATGCAATACAATTTACTAGACCTATTCTAACTACTACAGAAAAAGCTAGAAAAGTATTTCAAGAATTCCCTGTAAAACAAAGAATATGGAGAAATTGCTATGTTACAGTAAGAGAAGGAACAGATAATGATGAAATAAGAAAAGCAATTCATGAAATGCCTAGATATTATGAGGGGTATAAGACTAGAGTAACTTTTGTGCCTCAAGAAAGATTAGATAAGTTAAAACAAAGCATATATCATCAAGGAAGAGTTATTACACATGGAAGACTTTATAATGGAAGTGAAGTTTTAACTGAATATAGCTGCTTTTTTGAAGATAATGCAAGAGCAACAGCATGTTTTTTAGTAGGTGCTGCAAGAGCATTGCATAGATTATATTTAGAAGGAAAGAGAGGGGCTGTTGTTCCAGGAGATATCCCGAGGAACTTATTTTCCCCTCTTTCAAGAGAAGAAATACTTGAAAAAGGTTTGTAGTAAAACTTCGGTTTCTTAAAATCATTAATTTTATAAACAATATTTCTCTTATTTTTTAATAAAGAAATTAAAAGAGAATAAAATGAAAATCCTTTCATTACATTGTGACTATATAAAATTTAAGCCACTGAAAAAAGCATTGAAGTCAGTTAATGAACTTAGCAGTCAGGACAAAAAAACTAAAGAGGTAGAGGAATGCCTTGTTATTCTAACAGCTATTGAAAAAACAGATAGAAATGCAGCAAATTCTGCAAAGCTTCTTGCTAAAAATATTCAAGAGCTTGCAAGCCAGGTTAAGGCAAGCAAGGTTGTTCTTTACCCATATGCTCATCTTTCGTCAGAGTTAGCAGCCCCTGATATAGCAGAACAAACACTTATAGAAGCTGAAAAATTACTGAAAAAGAAATTTCAAGTTATAAGAGCGCCATTTGGATATTATAAAGAGTTTGAATTAAAATGCAAGGGTCATCCTCTTTCTGAACTTTCGCGTGAAATTACTTCTGGGGGGGTCAAAGTTGAGAAAAGAGAAAAAGTTATTGAAGATAAAGATGAGAAATACGACCCCAAAAAACTTCTGCGTGAAATATCAAAAACAATACTTGATAAAGAAAAACTAAAAGAGCAAGACCACAGAATTCTTGGACAAAAAATGGATTTGTTCAGCTTTCATGGCGTTGCTCCTGGAATGGTTTTTTGGCATAATAATGGCTTGATTATCTATAATGAGCTTGTGAAGTATTGGAGAGAGATGCATGAAAAAGCTGGTTATCGGGAAATATCAACTCCGCAGATACTTGATAGTAAGCTTTGGAAAATATCTGGACACTGGCGCCTTTATAAAGAAAATATGTTTCTTACAGATTATGAAAAAAGACTTTTTGCAGTGAAACCAATGAATTGTCCTGGATGCATGTTACTTTATAGGCAAAGACCAAGAAGTTATAAAGAGCTGCCAATGAGGGTTGGAGAGCTTGGAATAGTGCATAGAAAAGAACTTTCTGGTGTATTATCAGGATTATTTAGAGTTATTAAGTTTACACAAGATGATGCACACATTTTTTGTACAGAGAAACAGCTTCGAGATGAAATAATCAATGTGATTAATTTATTCAAGATTATGCTTGATAAGTTTAGTTTTAAATATAGTTTTACACTTAGTGTAAGAAGCCAAGATAAGAAAGACAAGTATCTTGGAACAGATGATGACTGGAAAAAAGCTGAAAAAACTTTAAGTGATGCATTAAAAAAACTCAAGATAAAATTTAGTATAGAAAAAGGCGAGGCAAAGTTTTACGGCCCATCCTTAGATGTTCAAATTAAAGATTCACTTGGGAGAAAGTGGCAATGTAGTACTTTACAACTTGACTTCTTAATTCCAGAAAGGTTTCAGTTAAAATATATTGATGAAAATAACAAGGAGAAAACTCCAATAATGCTACACAGAGTTGTTTATGGTGCATTAGAAAGATTTATTGGAGTTTTGTTGGAACATACAAACGGAAATCTGCCGACATGGTTGTCTCCTGTTCAAGTACGTGTTGTTTCATTTACAGACAGAAATAAAAAAGCAGTTGAAAAAATAATTAAACAAATAGCACAAGAAATTCCACAAATAAGAATAGACGCAGACTTTAGAAATGAAAGTGTGGATTACAAGGTAAGAGAAGCTGAAATACAAAGAGTTGCTTACATTATTGTCATAGGAGATAAAGAAGAAAAATCAGGCACAATTGCTCTGAGGGAGAGAGGCAAAAAACCGCAGTTTGGAGTTAAACTTGACAAATTCATTGATAAGCTCAAGAAAGAGATTGAAGAGAGGGAATGGTGACAGAAGTAAGGAGAAACTATTCTACAGATAGATTATATAAGATATTCTTCGTGGTCCTGCCTGTAATTAAATACATCAAGAAAATTTTTTATAAATTTATGTCTAATATTTAATTTTTTTAATATTTTAGCTGTTTTTAAGAAAAAACAATATGAGCACATAGATATGCCCTCTTTGCCACAAATTATGCATTTGGTTTTGTTTTGGGATTCAGAAGATATTTCTTTTTTTATTTTGTTGATGACATGCTTTTTAGGGATAAGATTATTATTCAAATCCCCTAACCATGACTCAATCTCCCTTGTATAACATTTTTCACAGACTGGATTTGATATTGTTTCAAAACAACCCACACACATATTTTCTTCATGTACATGTACCATGAAAAACAAAACACAAACTTATATAAAAAGAAGCGTAGTAGTTTTTTAGACAAATCACTTAATTGCATGTTTCCAAAGAATTTCAAAATATTTGTTGTATGTGTCTGCAATTTCTTTATTTTTTATTTCTATAACTGAAATAGAATTGCTAAATACTATAATTACAACTGTATCCCCACATATATTTGTAGAAACAAGAGAATTATATTTTTTTGATAGATGCCTTGCCTCAGTAAACGGTATTTTATTTAATTCTTTTATCCTTTCTTTAGCCTCCTG
>CAZOGQ010000081.1:0-4999 GCA_964579545.1 Candidatus Woesearchaeota archaeon
TCCAGACCCGCTTATTTCTTCTTCATTAATTGCTCGTGGATTAAGAAAACCAATTTTCTCGGGCACAGAGCTTTTTATTTCGTGATGGTCTATCACAAAAACATTGTTCAGTTCTTTTAATTGTTCTAGAGAACCAGAACCAAGATCTAAAATAATATTCACCTTATCTCTTGGTAATTTAGTAATTGTCTCTTTGTCAAGCTGTTTTACTATTCTTACTGAAAATTTCTTATCTAATCTTTGTAAAGTTTTTATCATTATTACCGCAGAAGTTATTCCATCAGTATCGTTGTGGCTTGTTATCTCTATGTCCTTTCCCTCTATTTCTTGGAGAAATTTTACAGCAACTCCCTCAATTTTTTTTAACATCTTCCTCTTTTTGAGAGTAGCTATTACAACCCTGCTATCTCTCTGTATGATTTTTAGATTTCTTTATTTTTGCCCGGTTTATTGAAAGTGCTCTTCTTGCACACTTGTCTGTTTTGTTTTTTGTTATATGTACCTTCAATTTTTCAGATTTCTTTTTTAAATTAAATTGCGGGTCAAAATCTACTTTATGTTCCTTAAGTATACTAGAGATTTTTTTATTAAAAATTTTTGTTGTAGGAATACCATAATTATCCCTTAAAAAAAGACCTATTTTTTCTGGAGGCATTTCTTTGGCAAATTTTAAAATAAGATTTTCAATTTCCCCTGGTTTTGTTTTAAGCCATGTAGGTTTTTGTTTTTCCATTTTAAGAGTTATTTAACTGCTTTTTTAAAGTTTTCTTTTTTGCCTAAAAATTGTCTTTTTCCCAACAAGCTCCTTATATTTCTTAGACAGCTTCTTCATTATATTAAATTGAGAAATTATTAATATTAAAAACAATATTATAATTATGATTATAGATATTATGATAAAATTCTTAACTGATAAAGGTCTTTCAATTTTAGTAATTCTAAATATTTCACTTTCACTTCTTACTTTATCCTCATAACTAATTTTAACATAAAAGATATACTCTCCAGATTTAGCTTTTTTTGGGATTTTCATCTCTTTGATAAAATTAACTTGATTTCCCAGTGAAATCGTTTCTTGTTCTGAGACTGTAATTTTCCCTTCATCATTAATTACCATATAATCTATCCGTACATTAGTTAAAGCAAATTTTTCTAAATTTTGTATTGTTATATTTGCAAAAATACTCTCGCCAGCTACAACTTCCTTAAATCTCTCAGGTATTTTAACATCTACATCAAAAATTTTATCTTTTGACTCAACTTCAATTACAAAAACCATTTCTTCTTTTACTCCAGCAGATTCTGCAATAATCTTTCCAACATAAATTTCTGGGAGTATTTTTTCTTTAGCAGTAACTTCAATTTCTATTTCTTTTTCCCCCTCCACATCTAATTTAAATTTTTCTTCTTTAATTTTTAGAAACTCTTCTATGGTATAACTTCCTCTTAAATCTACGTCAAGAGAAGTTTGACCGATATTTTCAATTTTTAAATAAACTTTTTTTGTTTCTCCTTGTCTTAATTTAATCTTTATACTGCTTTGATTAAACTGTATCTGTTTTTGTAATGGTATGGCTGCGCCTCCTCCACCGCCAGGACCAACAGGAGTTTCTGGTTCTTCTGTTGGAGTTTCTTCTGCAGAATACACGCTGAAACCAGTAACATTAAAAACAAAATTTCCATTGCTTGAATTATAACTTTCTATTATACAAGCAGGAGAAGAACAAACTTGACCATCTTTTAATATTCTTGGGTTTGTGAAATTTAAATTATATAATCTTAATTCAGATCGAATAGAAGAAAAACTAGTTAATACAGATGTATCTAAAGATATTCTATTGTAAGAGATATTTGCAGGAACATCTAAATCTATTTCATTTGTTGAAGTATTTTCATATTCTGTTAAATTTACTGTTTGAATTATTGTTATCCTACCGAACTGATTTGCTAATATAAATGTTGTGTTGTGATATTGTTCCTCTGCTAAATTATCAAAATCTGTTGTTGTTTCATTTTCTTTAAATTTTTCGTAAATAACTATTGTTCTGCTATTATTTATACTAAAATACTGTGTAGTTAAATTTTCATTTCCAAAAAAATCGTTTGCATAGAAATTAATAAAATGACTTCCTTCTGTATCATTAAAAGTAGTATTGTATGCTACTGAAGTTCCAGAAACAGACAGACTATTGTTATTTCCATTATCAATATTATACCAAGCAGCTTGTATTACAGACAGGTCATATGCATATAAACTTAAATCTAGTAGATTATAATTATGGTATGTTATGTTCTTTGGTTTATTTATAAAAACTGAGGGGTAGATTGTATCAGAAACAGAGATATTAATACTTGTCTGGCTGTATGGTAGTTTTCCAGTTATTGTTATTGTCTCTCCAGTAATTGTTTGGCTTTCTGTCAGTGCATTAAAGATAACAGTTAAAAATATTAATGCAACAATTAAAATCTCTTTTTTCATAATTATTTTAAAATAAGAGGGTATTTAAAAATTTTCATTTTACTGGGTGTCTCCGCATAGAAATTTTCAAATAATCTTTCATTAAAAACCGATAATTATTTGTTAGTCTGATTAAGTAGACAGTAATGAGGACATCCTTCAACTGATTATTACTCTATATTAGTTATTTGTTATTTCAATTATTTTTAGTTGTTCATAGATACTTTTTACTAACATTATTAATTTAATAAAATAAATCACTGCTGCTGCTAAAATTATGTGTATAGGAAAAGACGTTAATTTTTATCCATTTTATGTCTTTTCCTGTCTAGTAAAGGCGCTATTTTGGTAAATTACTTGCGTCCTTTACTATAGATATATTAGATTTATCAGTTACCTTATTTTAATATTAATTATTGATAACATTGCTTTTGCTTTAGATTATATTGCCAATACTTTCTGTTGTTAATAAAAAAGATAGGTGTAAAATAAACTATCTGAGATTATATCTGTTTTTAAAATACATTTTATAATTAATTAAGGTCATTTTATTTTAAGGTAAATAGATTTCAATATCGATAATAGATGCTTGAAGTGGCTAAATTTATAGGTTTGAAGATTACTGATAATTTTTGTACCCTTAAACTTTATATATAAAAAAGGGTTGTTGTCCAATGGATTGTGTTCTTAAAATAAATAATAAAAAACAGTTTATGATTACAATAAATAGCATAATAATCATTTCAACAAATAAAAAAATATGAAAAATTAAAAAAATAAAATTATTTAGTTCTTCCTTTTCCTGCTTTTTTGACAATAACAGCGAATACTATTACTATAGCTATAGCGATAACTAGTGTAAGCCATGGAAATCCTTTTCCAGGTTTTTCTTCTATTATTGGTGGTTTTGGTTTTTCTGCAACTTGTACATCAAACTCTTTTGTAAAACCAGTACTAAGTCCAACTCCTCCACCGCCAGGATTCACTGTTTTTATTGAAAACCCTAAAGTGTAGCTCCTCCCTATTGGGTCCGTTTCAGGAACACTGATCCTTACATTCACTTTTGTGTCTTTTGTTTTTGCTGGAACAGAGTAAATAGTATTTGAATCTGTTATTTCTGCAATTTCACTACCTTTTGTTAGCTTAACTTCTGCAGCAACATCATCATCCCCTATCATGTTCTGAAGCTCTAGAAAAATCTTCTGTGTCTCTCCTGGCTCCATTGTTAAAGGGTTTCCTTTCCAGTACCATGTCGTAACACCAAATGCAAAAACACTGTTTACTAAAAAAACTGTTAAAATTGTCAAAACAAAGCTAAAATAAATTGTTTTTTTCATTTTACGTAACACCTATTGTCCAAGTACCTCCTCTTGCAGTAGAATATGACTGACTTGATATCTCACTTCCAACTTTTCTCAAACAAAACCATAAACTCTCGTTTGATAGTCCTATACTTAAATTCCCTCTTGGCAATGTACTTCCTGTAATTCCTTGAGCAGTGTTATTAGCAAGTAATGTAGAATTTATGTTTGCGCATTCTGCATTAGTTCCATTTACAGGAGCTGATGAAAAATTAGCTGCCCAAATCACATCAGTTGGATCATCTTCTCCATTTAGGTTAAGTGCAGTTACTTGCACATTATCCACACTTACATTATAATTACCTGTATTGTTTATAACAAGAGGATCATTACTAGATGTCTCGTTTGTTGATCCTGGATTCATTGATGCCCATTGTATTATAGATGGGGCTGAAACAATTGATGTTGTTGTTCCTAAGGTAAATGTTTGTGTTGTGTTTTGTGCCCAAACTGAACTCTGGTCTGCAGCTGCTGCAGTTATATTCCACTGTCCGCCTTCATCCCAATACCACATTACAATTGAACAATTAAATTGTACACTGTTACCATCAACATTATGAGAAAACATACAAGTTGTATTCTCTCTTGTTGATTGATCTGCCCTTGTGAAATTAGCTCTTCCAGTTGTGCTATCAATATTTCCTGCACCATCTAAATCATAAACAGTGAAATTAAAATCAATAGTTACTGGATTTCCTTCACTTATGCTTTCTGTAGCTGATATCTGAACTTTTTGTACTTCTGGATTTGTATTACCAACAGAAATATTAACTCCGAGCGTCGATGTTTCTCCTCTTCCTGTAATTTTTAGTTTTTGTAATAAATCAGAAAAAAATCCTGCTGAACTCAATGGTATAAGAAATATTGCCAACAATAGTAAAAATGCTATAAGTTTGCTTGTCTTCATCTCTTTTTTATTTAAAATTTAATTATCATTCAATATATTCAGAGCTTTATAAATGTTTCTGAATGTTTCCCATACATAGTTATATGATTAGAGTAATAAAATTTAGAGTTTTTATTTATCATTTTCCTAATTTCTTTTTTGCTTTGCCATATATTGTCCAGATGTTTCGCGCATCTCTGTTTATTAATTTTGAAATTTCTTTATTTTCTAGACCTCTCTGTTTTAAGAATAACACAATAGATTCTAATACAGTCAATTCTCTATTTACGAAAA
>CAZOGQ010000082.1:0-4961 GCA_964579545.1 Candidatus Woesearchaeota archaeon
CAAAACTCAAATCTTGAGAAAGCAGAAGCAACCATAAGTGAAATTAAAGGCAAGATATTAGATATTCAAGATGGACAGATCAAAAAAACAATACTTATAAACCCAAAAGATTGGTATCTTGTTTTTTATGATTATGGAGATAATATGAGAAGAGACGCTGAAGGCAATCCTTTAAGAGCTAAGTCCCCAGAAAAATGTGCAGATGCTAGAAGTTGTTTATGCATTTGCCCAAAGAGTAATTGGCTGAAAAGAAGAGAATGGGCTTATATTGAAGATGATGATGTTTACAGAATCAAAAATATATTTTATGAAAAAAAATATATAGAAGAATGTGAAAAACAAGGATTATGCATAAGAACAGAAAAACCAATACAATTTGTTTCTTATTTTATAAGACCAAGTTATTATACTAAAGAACAAGGAGATTTTTTTGGTATAACTTCTGAAGACGATTGGGAAAAGCCAATAATTATTGAGACAAACTGGATACCTATAAGAAATCTTGCTTCAGTAGTAATGGAACAAAAAGATGGAAAAGTTATAATGACAGAAGGGAATTTTAAAAAATCAGCAGATATTTTGGATAAAACTATTGATGAAGCAACAATCACAAGATCATTTGGACACGTGTCGGGCGAGGAGATTATTAGACAAGGTTTTAGAAATTGCAATGTTCAAAACAGGGAAGTCACAATTACAGACCAAGGTAAACAAAATATTAAAGAACATATTATTGATAAACTTTCAGAAATAGCTTTAATTCAAGTTTTTATAACAGATAAAAAAGGTATTGGCCCAATAATTTCAAATCCAGATACAACTGAAAACATCATGTTTTCTAGAAAAAAACCAATCAAAGAAGATTATAATAATTATGAGAGAGCGATAAAAGAAATCTGCGATAATGGAAAGAATAAAGCTTATATTTTATATGTTCCAGAAATAAGATGATAAAAAAAGCAGTACTTTCATTTGAACAAATAATAAAGATATTATTATTATTGATAGTATTTTTTGGAATTGCTTTTTTAATTGTTAGGCATATTATAAAAAGTCTTGCAGGTTAAATATATAAATATAAATTGATATTGGATAAAATGAAAAAAGAGAAAAAAGCAGACATGAGTATTTCATGGATTGTTATCATAATCCTTACAATACTTGGTTTCGTAGTTCTTCTTTTACTTTATTTATTTTTTCCTTGGAAAGAAACAATAGATCTTGAGACCTGTCATAATTCAGTTCTTATAAAAGCAATTACACCAAATGTTCCTATTAGTGGTGGCAAATTAGTTGAACTGCCTCTAAGGTGTAAAACAGAAAAAATATGTATATCAACAAAAACAAAAGGAGATTGTGATGAATTTTATGGTAAATATACAACAAAAAAAGTTATTAAAGATCCAGACAAACAACAAGAAAAAATTAAGGAGATACTTGCAGAACAACTATACAATTGTTGGTGGATGATGGGTGAAGGAAAAGTGCAAGTATTTACAAGAGAAGCTTCTGGTACTTATTATAAAGATAGATGTGTTCTCTGTGCAAGAATCGCATTTAGTAAAGAATTGAAGGAGCAAGGAGGAAAAGTAAAACTTTTTTTTAATTATTTACAAAATACAAAAGTTCCTGGAGCAGAATATACTTATCTTGATTTTCTTTCTAAAAGTATAGATGCAACAGGGAGAGGGAGATTGATTTCTAGAGAAGGTATGTATAATATAGATCCTGGGGAAAGTAGAGACTTGCCTTATTCTAAACAACATGTAATAATTTTTAGAGAGTTTGATAGAACAGTTTTACAAAAAAGACTTGGAGCAGCTGCTGGAGGGCTTCTTGGTCTTTTTATTAGCTTAAAAACTGGTTTAACTAAGGCTGGTTTTTTGGTGGGGGTAGGAATTTATGCAGGCTCACAATTTGGAGATGCTATAGGTGGCGCTTATATAGGCGAAGAGTATATTTCAACTTGGGCTATTGCACCTTATGAAGAAGATGAATTAAGGGATTTTAATTGTGATTCTTTTGAAAATATTCCTTAATTTTTAGCTTAGTAAACTTATTAAATAGCTTTTTTCTTTTATTATTATGTTTAAAGAAAAAAAGGGGATAGAGGTTACTATAGAAAACATTATATTTATTGTTCTTATCACAATCTTTTTTGTAGTTTTATTTGTTTTTGTTACAAGAGCAGCTACTGGTTCTGCTTATTATGAGCAGCTTTACGCAAAACAAATTGCCTTGTTGATTGATTCTGCAAAACCAGGAATGAATATAATAATTGATCTGACAAAACTTACAGAGCTTGCAGAAAAAAACAAACTTGAGAATTGGGGTGCGAAAAAAACTGTTAATGTTGATATTGAGAAGCAGGAAGTTATAGTAAAAGCCAGCAAAAAACAATATTCTTTTTTTTACTTTAATACAGAGAAGTTTAATATTTATTATGATGATTACAAAAAAACAATTAAATTTCAGTTTTTGAGGCAAGAATAAAAATAAGATGATAAGAGGTAAGAAAGCAGATGAGAAACTTTTGTCTGTTTGGCTGTTTATAATATTGGCATTAATTGGCATTTCAATTATTATTGGAGTTAGTTTGTTTTATTCAGTTAAAATAGACACAAGGCAAATAGAATCTGAAATTCTTTCAAGCAGAATTCTTGACTGTCTTGTTAAGCAAGGAAAAATTGTAGATGAAGCAATGCAAGATAATTTTGATATATTTGAGAAATGCTCTTTAAAAAAAGATCTTTTTGAAAATAGAGAAAAAGAGCTTTTTTATTTTAATGTTTCTTTTTATAAAGATTCATGGAATAATTTTGAAAAAAGTTTTTCAGCAGGCTCTCCTGATTTGTATTTTCAATGCATTATTTCAGAAGATGCAGAAGCAGAGCATTTTTCAGAGTGTTCAATTAAGAGAGTTATTTCAACATACAAAGGAGAGGTTTTTTTTATAGATATTATTGCAGCTTCTAATCAAATCGGAAGAAGTTTATAAAATGAAAAAACAAGAAAAAAATAAAATAAAAAAAATAGGAAAAAAAGCAGTAGTAAGCACAACAATAACTTGGGTTGTTGCAACTATTTTAATATTTTTTATTCTTATTTTATTTATTGCAATGTCTGGTATTGCCTCTTTTTTTTATGGAAAACCAACTTATTATATCATTGGAGAAGATTCAAAAACACCTGATCTGGCCTCTGTTAAAACACTTCCAGCTATTTTGTCTATTGAAGAAAATGGCAAAACAATCAAAGAGCATATTTTGGAGTGGGCAGGCTATGCAAATGAATATGCTGAGAGCGAGTATAATGCCGAGAGTAATGAAGAATATTTTCAGAAAGAGCGCGAAAAAGGCAGAATTGTGAGACTTCATGCCGGGAATATTTTAAATAAATTATCTAAAAAGACAAAATCAAAAATGTATTATTTTTATATTAAACATGGAAAGTTTAGAGATAATCTCTTTCGCATGTCAGCTGAGCAAGAGCAAGGTTTTGCGATTATTGATCTTCAGAAAAATAAAGGTGAGTTAAAATGGAACGAGATTCTTCCAACAAAAAAGAAAACGGTCGCTAAAGATGAAGAGAGAGCAAGAGACGAGTATATTCAATTGAGAGCAGCTCATTTTATAATCCCTTTTGAAGCTAAAGATGCTATAATCAATCAGCAAATAAATGGTTATTTTTATTTAGGACAATAAAATGAAAAACAAAAAAGCAATCTCATTGCCAATAACTATACTTGTAATCTTGGTTCTAGTACTTGTAGGCTTTACATTATTTTCAATGATTAGTGGAACAGGGGGATTAAAAAAAGGACTTGTCACTCCGGCATATATTTTTGAGTCTGTTTCTTCACAAGAAGAGCAGCTTGGTTTTTACTCTAAACAGATTCTTGAACTTGCTTTTGTTAAAACTTATTATGGGTTTGCATCCGGCAACAGAGACGAGTTTATCGAGTTTATACAAAACTGGCAAAAAATAGGCTTTTCATATGATGTCAACTATTTTAAAAGCGAGTTTGAAAAAGAGCTTATTGAAAATATAAATGAGATAAACAATAAAATAGACATTGCAAATTTTGAAGAGTTTTCAGAAATAAAAAACAAAATCAAAGAAGGTGATTTCAATATCAATTTAGATGATGCAATAAGCCAAGCAAAATTTTCAACTCAAATGGATTTAAGTATTGATTTAGACAAAGACCTTGGAATAGGCATTGTTTATGATCCAGTTATTCTTGCTGGCATTTCGGCAGAAGAGCTTAAGCTTCACAGCTTTCAAGAAATTTTTGATAAAATAAAAATGTGTAAGGGAGAAGAAAATATCAATGATATTAAAAATTGTTTTAGATTAAAACATTTTAATGTAGATGTTGGCCAGAAAGATAATAATTTTAATATAAAACTAACAAGTAAAAAAAAGTTTTTGATAGATAATGAACTTAAAAAAATAGAACTTAGATTTGAACTTTGGAGAAAATAAAAGTTTAGAAACCTTTAAAAATCTCTATACTCTTATAAACTCAACTAAATTAAAGTAAAAAGAGGTAAAATAAATGAAAAAAGATAAAAGAGGAGCAGAATTAACTATTGGTACACTTGTGATAATTGTTCTTGCAGTTATTGTTCTTGTTGTCTTAGTACTTGGATTTACAACAGGATGGAGAGATTTATGGGGTAGAATAACCTCATTTTTTGGCGGTTCAAATGTTGATAATATTGTCCAGGCATGCATTGTTGCTTGCCAGACACAAATGAAAAATGATTTTTGCACAAGGGAGAGGACAGTTATAGCAGAAGAGGACATCTTCAACATTAAGGATAAGGGAATTGTTGATCCAAAAAATATACCTAGTGATGCAAAAAAAGATAATAGAGGAAAAGCAAATTGTGGTGAATTAGCAGATTGGTACCCTGTCTTAGGATTTCAGGAATGTCCTGATATTACTTGTCCGG
>CAZOGQ010000083.1:0-4920 GCA_964579545.1 Candidatus Woesearchaeota archaeon
GATTTTATGCATTCAGAACCAATTAAGATTACTCAGATTCCTGAGAATTTAATAAGAGAACATTACAATAATATTAAAGGACAATCTTTTTATGAAGCTACTATCAGAGCTTTTTTAGAACAAGGAATTGTTTTAGCTGTCTATGAAGGAGAAGATATTATCAGAAGAGTAAGAGATGTTATTGGAGATACTGACCCAAAAAAAGCTAAACCAGGAACTCTCAGAAATAAATTTGGCCAAGATTCATTAGAAATTGCTTTTAGAGAAGGAAGATACCTTAATAATGTTATTCATGCTTCTGCGAGTTTAGAATGTGCAAAAAGAGAAATTGAAATTTGGAAAAAGCAAACACAATAATTTTAAAAGAAACTAGTTCTTATTTCCTTAAGGGCTCATAGTCCAGTGGCAAGACACATCCTTGGCTAGGATGGGATCCGGGTTCAACTCCCGGTGGGTCCATATTAGAAGATGAAAAAAACAGAAAAAATTCTTGAGGTTCTGAAAAAATACTCTTCTGAACACCATTTTAAACATCTGCGAGACCCATTTAAAACTTTAATTAAGACAATTTTAAGTCAGAGAACAAGAGATGAAAATACTGAAAGAGCTTACAATAAGTTGATTAGGCAAGCTAAGACTCCAGAACAAATATTAAAACTACCAGATAAAAAAATGCAAGAGCTAATAAAAGAAGCTGGATTTTACAGGCAGAAAACAAAGAAAATTAAACAAGTTTGTAGGATTTTATTGAAAAATAAAGCTAAAGGCAAAAATCTTGTGCCTGAATCAAGACACGAACTTCTTGAGCTGCCTGGGGTTGGTATGAAAACAGCTGATATTGTTTTATCATATTCGTATGGAAAACCAGTTATTGCAATCGACATCCATTGTGAAGTTATTTCTAAGAGACTTGGTCTAGCTGGTAAAGATGATAAATATGATGATATCAAGAAAAAACTTGAAAAAACTTTTCGGGGTAATGAATGTTATGTTAATCATGGATTTGTTGAATTTGGCAAAAAAATTTGTCTTACAAATGGACCGAGATGTTGGCTCTGCCCTCTTTTCTCAATATGTAAATATGAGAAAAAGTTGGAAAGAAGAAAAAGGGGAAAATAATTAACTTTTAGAAACTTCTTCTAATAATCCTGAAAGTTTGTGTATCCCTCCTTGTAAAATTATTAGGTATTCAACATTTATCTGTTTTCCGAGTTTTTCTTCAGCATACTTTCTTTCATCCTGTGCAGGAGTTAATAACAAAAATCTTGTTTTTGGATGAGTTTCAACACATTTTTTTATATTTTCCCAATAACTATCTTCTATTGAGGCTATTGGATTTATAATACAGACTTCTGGGAATTTTTTAAAAGGATGATATGTTTCAGTAGGCAATTCATCAACTTTCCTAAGTTCAACACCTTTCTCTCTTGCTTCTAGGATAAAAGGGTTAATCCACTTGTAAAGTTTTTGTCATGATATCCTATTCCCATGCGTTTTACCAGATTCACATATTTACAAGGATTACTATATGTTATAACATATATCAGGTTCTTATGTCAGAAATTGAAAACTATGTAATTTATTACTTCAGAAACATGATGTTTCTGATAGCTTCAATAATTGAAAATTCTTGAAGTGTGGTAAAACGCAAGGTTTTTATGATTTCCAATATACTATTTTTTGTATAAGCAAAATTGCCCACAAAGTTCCGTTTACCATGCATATAATTCCTGAAAAAATTAAATTTAGGGTAATAAATGCTATACAAGAAACATACAAACCAAGAGTTGTTATTAATGCTGTTTGAAAAGTTAGATTACCTTTTCTTGTTTTAAATCCATAATAAACTTGAGGAATCAGAGCATAAGCAAACATTATATTTGCAATTGCTATTACAATATCTTGCCACATCATTTTAAGTTTTTTCTGTTTTTCATTCTTATTAAACCAGCCTCAATTCTTGTAAAAGCCACGCTTTTTCTTTTATAGTTGTCTAAATTTATTTTATATTTTTTTGCAAGTTTTTTTACAATTGGCAGGGGTTCTGGATTTGCTTTTTTCCAAAAAGGTCTTAGCTCTCGCAAAAAGATGTTAGCAGTTACAGGACCAATACCATAAAATTCAATTAGTCTATTTTCAAGTTCTTGATTATTTTTTGTTTCTTTGTATAGTTTTTTTAAACTTTCTTTGTATTTTTTTATAAGAGTTTTACAATTTTTCAGAAGCTGAGTAGATGTTTTTTCATCATATCTTACATAGCCGCCTTTTCTCATAACCGGATTAACAAGAAATTTCCAACCTGCTTTTAGCATTCTTCTTGGGTTTAGAAGTTTATATTTTTCAAAACTTTTGTATGTATTTTTTGCAATTGTTTCTGTTATTCTTGCGCCAAAAAGTATGCTAGCCAAAAACCATTTGAATAATTCTGCATCAGTATTTTTTTTCAGGCAAATTCCTAATTCTTCTGAATAAAGCTCGCTTTTTTTTAATTTTTTTATATTTGTCTTGCTTGCTTTAGGCATTTTTTAAAATGGCTGCGAGGAGAGTCGAACTCCCGACTTCCTGCTGTCTCATGATTTATGAGACAGGCACTCTAACCGCTGAGCTACACAGCCGATTTTAGCAAGAATTCTTAATTTAAAAGTTTTTATAAAGTGCAAAATCTTAAAAATACTCTTTTCTTAAGTTGTTCATGGCAGAAATTGGACTTGTTAATATAACAGACATTGCAGGAAGTGGTGTTTTTGCAGAAATTTTAGAGAGAATATCTTTTGTATCTGCATTATTACAGGCTGTTGGAGCAATAATTATACTTTACATAATTTTTTCTATAATTAATATAATAATAAGGAAAAGAGAAGTTAAACTTCTGCGCGAAATAAAAGAATCTTTAGAGAGTATCAGAAAAAAACTAAAAAATTAAAGAAAAGAAAAAGAGAATATATGAAATCCAAATCTGTCCGCGTCCGCTCTAAAAACAAGGACATGGGAACGATGAAATTAGAAAAATTCATTGAAAAAAATTAAAAAAAAGAAAAATAAAAAAATAAAAAAGTTCTGTGTTTATTTCTTTGCAAGCTTTATCTCTATTATCGAAACATTGACTTTTTTGCCTTCTTTGTTTTCAAATTCTTCGCTATCTATTTTTATATCTTTTATTGCAATGTCTTGATCTTCTAGAAATCTTTTACTTGCAACCTCTGCTACATCCACTGCTCTTGATATAAACTTCCCTCTTGCTTTAATCACTACTTCATTGCTTCCTTTTGTTGTAAATTGCATAACCACCGCTGTCACGTAATTCATAAAGGGCTTGCTTCCAATAAAGACAACGTTTTCGTTTTGTTTTTTTTCTGCCATTTGTATTGTTTTACCTCCAGTCATTTATTTAAGTTTTTGTTTGTCATTTAGACACATGATTTATTTTTCTTTGCTTTCTCCTATTCTTTTAAGTCTAGTTATATAGCCTGCTATTTTATTCCTTATGCTTTTACTTGGCATACTATCTGCTAATATTCTCTTATTATCCTCGAATTTGTCTGTGAAGACATTCTCTTCTTCTAATAACTTTCTTCCTGTTCTCTTGATTAATGTTGATTTAATGCGACCCATTTATGCTTACTTTATGTTTTAAGTATTCATATATCAAAATCCCTGTTTTTAAAGCTTTAGTTCTATGACCTTTATCATATTTTTCCATGCTTCGAAATATAAAAGGGCTTTTTTGCTTAGCTGACCCGAACTAATAAATAATGCAGGTAGTTTCATGTTTTGAGCTTTTTGGAGTAACAAAGCTAGGTCATTTTCTGTTATTCTTTTTTTATCCTTAGCAATAGAAAAAAACTCAATTTTACCAACCCCAGAATTTACCCTTATTCTAGCTATCAACTCTCTTTTTTTATGTTTTATTTCTTCTATTATCTCCATATTCTTGTTTCTAATAAAATTAATCACACCCAAGACAAAATCAGACTTTTCCTTCGCCTTCTTTTTTATTTTTTCTTTTGGCTCTTTAAGCTTTAATAATGGCCTTTCTTGTTGTGTTGCTTTTTTCTCAGGTTTTGTCTCTCTTGTTTTTATTTCAATTTTTTTCTGCAATTCTTTTTTTTCTGGTTTTATCTCAATTCTTTGTATTTTCTCTTTTTTTGTTTTGATTAATTCTAGAACTTCACTCTCTTCAAGAGTAAAAAATCTCCAAAAGATTTTGCCTTCAAAATTAATTGGCTTAGCAAAATCTTTTATATTGTGGAAGGCAACTCTAATTGCTGGCAACATTTTATCGTCTTGCAAGACTTTTTTTTCTTTAAGAAGAATAAAAGCTTCTCTTTCCTTGCCTGGAAGAAAGTTATGGAATTTATCTAACATAGATTCTTGCCCCGATAATAAGTAGAGTGGACTGCCACCAACCCTCATATTGCTCGTCTTTATTTTTTTTTCTGAGAGTAGTTCTGAAAGGAGCGCAGAAGTAAATAACATACTTATTTTTATTTCTCTTGCAACATGAACTGGTAAACTGGGCCCCCTCATTCTTATGAAGCTTAATATCTTATTCTTAATTTCTGGCAGATTTTTCAAATTTTCATCATACATAACCTTAGAAGGAGAATTAGGATTATAAAGTTTGTTGTTACAAGGCGCAATCGGAAGGTTTATAATTTCCCTAATTAATAAACTGATATTATGAAAATTAAATTCGAATTTCCTACAAAAATTAAACAATTTGCTAAGAAAGAAGGAATTAAAATTGGAGATATAAAAGATAAAATTTTCCCTTTAATAGACGGAGATTTATTGGATAAAAATTAGGAACTTATCAAATGCGGGGAATTCGAATGGTGGTAAATGGTATTCATAAAACTCAACAAAATAAAGTTTTTATTGATCCAAAAGGATTAAGTCGAAAGAGGCCGTTAAGAATAG
>CAZOGQ010000084.1:0-3409 GCA_964579545.1 Candidatus Woesearchaeota archaeon
CAAGATAATAAAAATAAAATAAGTAAGTTTACTCCCCCCACTATCTTTTCTTATCTTACCTCTTTTTTTCATGTTTTATTAAAGAAAATAAAGTTTATAAATATTCACAGAGCCCCCAACAGGATTCGAACCTGCGACCTATGCTTGTCTTGTTGTAAAAGATACGAGAGCATTGCTCTACCACTGAGCTACAGGAGCTTGTATAAAATAAGAAAAAAGGGGATATAAATTTAACTAAATTAACTATAGTAAAGGACGCAAGTAATTTACCAAAATAGCGCCTTTACTAGATAGGAAAAGACATAAAATGGGCAAAAATTAATGTCTTTTACTATGGGTTTTGTATTTTTCAAGAATTTCATTAACATCCACCCTATTTTTAAAATGTTTATCTGCACTTAAAATCTTGCAATTTAATGCTAAAGATAAAGCTTCTAGTTGTTTATATGCTTTATGTTTAACTTTTGTTTTTCCAATATAATCTTTATAAAGCTCTTTTTTCATCCAGTTTATTGGTAATAGTTCTAAGATATATGAAATTTCGCTTTCATCTAGAGTAAGTTCACTAAACAAGGTTCTTCTTAATTATTCTCTAATAATGTCTGTAGAGAAAAGCATTATTCTCCCTCGTTCAGCAAGTTGGATTATTTTTCCAGATTTGCTTCCAGAATTGTATAGCGACATAAAAATCACATTAGTATCTATCACAAATCTTTCAGTTTCTTTCTTGTCATCAGAACCATTCATCTGCAAGTTCCTCTCTTATCTTTCTAGATTTTTTTAGTAAAGAAGGAAAATTAATATTTCTTTTTTTCATCGCGTTCCTAAATAGCTTACTTGCATTAAAAAATCTTTGTCGTTTGTATTCTGTAATTAGTTTGTTAATAAGCTCGGCTGTATTTTTTCTATTTTCTTGTTTCGGTTGCAGAAGCTCTTTATGTAAATCTTCTGGAAGCGCGATAGTTTTCATATAAATTTACAAACCTTTTTATTTTACTAACAAACTTAGTCTTTTTAGACATTTTATTTTTGATTTATCGGTCAATTTTGCGTTTTTTACAAAGTCTTTTAATATAGCTATACTCTGATCATATTTTTCTTTATCAATCGGCTCAGGATATCCATCTTTTCCTCCATGAGCATAGGAGTATTTTGCGGGATCTTTCCATGAAACTTTAGAACCATAAACTAAACTAGAAATAAGAGCAAGTGCCCTTATTGTCTTCGCACCAAAACCTTTAACAGCAATTAATTCTTCGTAATTTTTTGGCTGGAGCTCATACGCTGAAATAAGAGCATTAAAATTGCCAAGATCAATTTTTATTATATTGTGTCGCGAGGGGAGAGAAAAAGAAGCAAATTCAGTAAGAGAACTTTGATTTGTTTTTTTTATTTTATCGAACTTCTTGAGCTTAACAGGATTGTCTTTAACAAGATCAAGTGATATTTTTCTTGTTTCTTTGCTCTCACTGGCAGTTAAATCAAGTGCTCTTTGTTCTTTTTTATCAAAAAAAATTGTGTTTTCATGTTCTATAAAATCAGATATTGAATCAGAAAGCCAGTGATATCTCCGAGCATACTTGCCCTCCTGCCTCATGCCCTGTTGAACAACAGCCCATTTCCCCTTATCATTTAGAAAAAAAGAATGATGATATAAATTATAATGATCTTGTATCAAACTGTTATCCACTTTGGCAGCTATTTTACTCGCATATTTAAGTTGAGAGATTTTTTTATCTGAAAGATTAAATTTCTCTGCAATTTGTGGAATTTCTGCAGGAGTCTTTCTGCTTGTCTTACCTTTACCGCCTGCAACCATTATACCCATATTGTTTTTATTAAGTGCTAATTTCAATGCCCCACAAACCGTAGTTGTTAGGCCACTAGAATGCCAATCAAAGCCGAGAACACAGCCAAGTGCTTGAAAAAAATAGGGGTTTGACAAGCGCTTTAAAAATTCATCTTGACCATACTCATCTATAATAAGCTGCGAGATTGGCAGAGCTAATTTTGTCATACGACCAAATAACCATCTTGGTGCCTTGCCATAATGCAATGGCAGATCAACAGAACCTGTTTTCATGAAACAAACCATGAAACTTGATTTTTAAATTTATAGAATCACTTTGAAGTGTAAATTGTAAAAACAAGAAACTAAAATAAAAATTTATAAATTCTCAAAATTATCCTAAAGTAAAGGACGCAAGTAATTTACCAAAATAGCGTCTTTACTAGATAGGAAAAGACATAAAATAGATAAAAATTAATGTCTTTTACTATAAATAACGATTTTTTATTTGCGGGTTGATTTAACTTAATGACCTCCGTTCCATTGATAGTTGTAATCAAGTTAGATTCTGGATTGGTTTTTCTGTTAAGAATAATTGGCTTATTCACTTTAAATATTGGTTTTGTTTCTTTTGTAGGAGAAGGTATTGGGATTATACCCAATATAGGTGATGAACTTTTTATTTAGCTTTTTTCTCAACTTCTTCTTTTATCTTATTGCCATGCTTCTTCTGGCAATCTGAACAGCAATAATAAAGTTTATTTTTATTATCCTTGCCCTTTATCTTTACAACTGTCCCAATAAACTTTTCTGCAAAACCTTCATCAAGCTTCTGCCCACATAAAATACATTTTTCTGGCATGATTACATTAAATTTAATATTCTTATAAAGATTTCTACATGAAGAAAATAGTTACTGGAAGCAGGAGATTTTCATAAAAAACTGTAATAACATAAATTATTCTGATAATAAACTTATTTATTATCATATTTTATATCTTTTCTTAAATTCTTGTTTTGCATAAAAATTTAAAAACCCTTGGTTTTGTTTATATAATAAGGGAAATTTAAAAAAGAGGCAAAACAAAAGAAAAATGTTAGGAAGTTGTCGTGACCTGCGACATTTACAAAATGATAATATTCAAGATGCATTCTCGCGCCTTGTTTCTGGAAACAAGCCAGGCTACAAGACAGTTCTTGAAAAGAAAACTTTGATAAGTCGATGCAAGAACTGCAGGATAATATTAAAAGGGAGTGAAAAATTCTGCCCAGAATGTGGAACTAAAGTTGAGAAGAAGACGGGAGGAGATTAATTCTATTTTCAAGATCTCCCTTACTTGTTGATTTAAGGAAAATATCTCTGATTTTTTTAGGATCTTTTATAGATAATTCTTTAGGAGAGGTGTAAATTCTCTCTTTTTCCTTATTTTCCATTATAATAATATATTTACCATTATTTCGTTCTTCTGTTACTTTTCTTACTAAATATAATATTCCTCCTTCAATATCTCTATATGCATCTTTAGTACATTTTGTTCCTCTTATTTCTATAGTTTTTTCCATCTTAATCTTCCCAGAACCAAATCTGAGGTATATCACCTCTATAAGAATATAAAAGAA
>CAZOGQ010000084.1:3419-4891 GCA_964579545.1 Candidatus Woesearchaeota archaeon
CAAAAAATCAAGCATCACCTTCTTCAGCTTCAGAAGAAAGGGTTTTTAAATATTACGCTAAGATTTATTAATTTTAAATAACAGAATAATATATGGCAGAGATTATTGATCTTAAAACTAGAAAGAAATTGTCAAGCTTAGATGATGTAGTATTAATAACACTAATGCTTTTATCAAAAGCAGGAGAAGATAGAAAAACAATATTCTCAGAACAATTTGGAGAGATTGTTCATTATGTATCTAAAAGATATCTTGATTATAAACTAAGAAAAAAAGATTGTGAAAGATTAGAATATGAATTACATCAAAGCAAAAAAAAATATAAATAATTCCAATCGGAAATTTATATTATTATAAGATAAGTAATTTGGGCGAATCGTTTTTAAAAAAAGAGATGAGCAAAAGAGCTAGTTCATAACATTTATTAATCATATTTTTCTTGTATATTTATGAAAGGGAGTGTGATTAATCTATTGCTTAAATATGTTAAGCTAAAAAAAGAAAAGCTACAAAGTTTAATAGAAACTCCTCCAGACAGCAGTTTTGGGGATTATGCTTTTCCTTGTTTTGTTTTGGCAAAACAATTGAAAAAAAATCCAGTTGATGTCTCAACTGAGTTAGCAAGACAACTAAGCAGCAAAGTGCCAAAAGAAATATCGGGAGTAGAAGCCCATGGCCCCTATCTTAATTTTTTTATTAATAAAAAAATTCTGGCTGAAAGTACGCTGAATAAAATTTTAAAAGAAAAAGAAAACTTTGGTAAATTAAAAAAGCAGGACAAAACAATTGTTATTGATATGTCCTCTCCAAATATTGCAAAACCTTTTGGCATAGGCCATTTAAGATCAACTATAATTGGTACCTCAATTGCAAGAATTTCTGAATTTAATGGCTTTAAAGTTATTAAAATAAATTATTTAGGAGATTGGGGAACCCAATTTGGAAAACTCATTATTGCTTATAAAAAATTTGGAAACGAAAAAAAACTAAAAGAAAATCCAATAAAACATTTCCTTGAAATATATGTCAAAATAAGTCAAGATAAAGAATTAGAAGAAAAAGCAAGAGAGTGGTTTAAGAAACTGGAGGGGGGGAACAAAGAAGCATTAAGATTATGGAAAAAATTTAGAGAAATTTCTTTAAAATATTTTGATAAAATCTATAAAAATCTTGGAGTAGAATTTGATGTTATTTCAGGTGAGTCAAAATATAATGATAAGATTCCGCAAATCATCAGGGAACTTAAAAATAAAAAACTCCTTGAAAAAAGCCAAGGAGCTGAGATTATTAATTTAGAAAAATATAATCTTGGGGTAGCTTTAATACAAAAAAGAGATGGAACAACACTTTATACAACAAGAGACTTAGCAACAGCTATTGACCGTTATAAGAAGTACAAATTTCACAAACTAATTTACGAAGTTGGTTCTGAACAAAAACTTCATTTTAAACATGTTTTTAAAATTCTAGAA
>CAZOGQ010000085.1:0-4867 GCA_964579545.1 Candidatus Woesearchaeota archaeon
TGCTCAGAAACTTCAAAATTCTATGAATTTTGATAGCTCTCAAAAATTTTCAATTTTTGACGTTGAAAACAGTATTTAGTATTAACCACATAATAAATTATGTGGTTTTCAATTTCTGACATAAGTTACGCTACCAACTAAAGTCAGTAGATATCTTTAAAACATTTATTTTTCAAACCTTTCAAAAAAGTTTGCAAGAGGATTTATCCCCTGTTCATTTCCCAGATTTTCTTTATCAAAATATGTATCTGAAAGTTCGCTGCCGAGGGAAGGCTGTTCTCTTTTAAATTTTTCAAATACTTTACTTAGCCAGATCCAGACTTCTGTAAAGATTTTTTCTTGCTCAAGCCATATTTTTTTCTGATTATCTAAATACAAGAGAGGAAGAAAAACAGAAATTCTATTACCTTTTTTCTTACCTGCTAACTCTGTAAAACTTATCTTTGTCTTGCCCTTTAGTTTTGTTTTAATTGTTGCGTAAATTTTTCTCATTCTGTCTCTTATATTTATTCTTTTTTTTGGCAAAGGAATAGCAGATTCTCTTAATGCAAGTTTTCCCCCTATCTCCCGCCTGATTCTTCTGTTTTCTGTATTAATTGCCTTATTTAATGCTTGCATAAGTTCATCTAAAGTAACTCTTCGATACCTTGGTAATGGCGTTCTTGGAATCAAATCAGGGATTTCGCCTTCTTCAAGAACAAGTTTTTCTGGCTGTTTCTTTTCTTGTTTTTTTCCGAACAGTATTTCATCAATACTCTTAATATGTTTTTCAAATAATATTTCAGATTTTATTCTTAAAAGAAGAGATGCTGCTAGTAACACTTTACTACTAACAAAGAAATTTGCTTCTTCTAATTCTTGTAATTTTTCGAGATATTTTTGTGATAGCAAGACGAGATTAATATCCCATGGGTCTAGCTGTTCTGTATTTATCAAATCATATATCATAGCTTGCCAGCTTAATTGCTCACCGAAAAGCAAGTCATGAATGTGTTCTTGGCTCACTTTTTCTATTTTACCCACTTCTTTTACTTCCATATATGCAATTCAGCACAATAAAATTTATAAACCCTTTCATACACTAAATTACACGCAAAAGGATTGCCTCTGGAGGTTTATTGTCATTTTTGAAGAGTAACATACCGAAAGATTTATAAACCCTAGAAGCATAGTATTATTATCACCTCTTTTTCCCCAGAAGAGGCTGTCTAGCATCTCTTTTGATTGTTGGAGAGCCTCTTCGAGGGTTTTATAGTTCGTAATTCTCTAGTAGTTTCATAACAAAAAGATTTATAAAATATCAATTTACTATAGTGATAAGAAAAATAAAGAAAGGTTAAAATCTATTCTTTCTTTACTATAATGCCCATCTTTTTGTGGCAAAGTTCGTGCTCTTTATCGTTCTTTTCGTCATAATCCTTATGCTTTTTATGCCACCCATCATGCTCCTTTTGGGTAATAATCATTTTCTTCTTAAGTTTTTTAGTTCCCATCTACTTTTCTTTTTTAATTCTTTAACTCTCCAAGACATCACCTCTTTTTCCCCAGAAGAGTTTTTTATCGCGATTGTGATTCTTTATTTTGTTATTTCTCTTCTTTAACAAACTCTGTTAAATGGCATCTGCCACAATATAGTCTTCCTTTATGTTTTGCCAAGAAGATTCCAGGTCCACATCTCGGACAATATTTTTCTCTTTTAGTTTTCTCATTTGTTAGACTATATTTCTCCCATTTTTTACTGGGCTCCTTGTTTTTTCTTTGTTTCTTGCCTCTATGGGGGCCTGCTTTTTTTTGTTTTTGTTTTGGCATTTTTATTCTTTCTTATTTTCTTCTGAATTTTTTTCTTCTTGTTTTTGTTTAGGTTCTTTCACTTCTTTTTTCTCTTCTACTTGCTTTGATTTCACTTCTTCTTGTTTTTCTTCTACTGGTTTCACTTCTGGCTTTTTTTCTTGTTTTAGTTTTGTTTTTTTCTTAGCCCCAAATTTCTTTCTTAATTCAAGATCTTCATAGATAAAGGCCAAAATCAAAAAAGTTCTTTCCCCAAACTTTCCTTTAATTTTTTGTATATTTATATTCTCCTCTGGTTTATTAAATTTTTCACCCACTATCTTACTTGCTTCAGAAAAAGACGGTGTTTTCTCGTCAAAAACAAGAATTTTAATTTCTTCTCTTTTCAATAAAAGATTATTTTTTTGCTCAAGAATTTCTATATTCATTTTAGTTACTTAGTTTTTATTGCATAAACTCCTTTTTTGTTTAGTTTAAGTTTCTTTGCTATCTCTGATCCTTCTGTATTAAAAATAATAACTCTTCCTTTCCAAGTGTCTACAAATTCTTTGGTGTGGCAATTAGGACATTCATTCCCTTCATAAATCATCTTACAGTTTTTGCATGCTTTTTTCATCTTGTTTTTTTTGTTTTCTTTCCTTTTTTTGTCTGTTTTTTACTTGTTTTTTTTGGCCACGGCTTCTGCAATTTTTTTGATTTTCTTTTTTCTTCTTTTATCCATTCCAACCTACCAAGACCTGGCTGTCTCATGGTTAGACCAATTTTCATCTCTCCCGTTCTATAGCTTATAGCAACTATTCTTGCTAGACAAATATCTCCTTTTCTTAAACTTTTTTTACTACTCTTGCCAATTAATGTATTTGTCTTACTGAAACTTACATAATCTTCCATTGTCTGGCTTATATGAATCATTCCTTGAGCTGCACCAATATTAATAAATGCTCCAAAATTAGCTATTTCAGTGACTATACCAAAAACTAATTCTTGTAATTCTGGTTTCCAGACAAGAAGTTTGAATTCTGAATTATAATAAGCAGCCCCGTCTCCTGGGATTATTATACCCTCTCCAACATTCAATACATCAATAATAGCAATTACAAAACCAAGTTCCTTGTCGCTATAATCAGAGTATGTTTCCAAAAGTTGTTTTTCAACAGCCTCGCGGGTTGGCATACCAAACAGCTTTGGTTCTACTCTTATATAATCTTCAACCTCAACCAGATAAAACATTTTGTATAATGAATTTCAATAAATTTAGTTTAATCACTTAAATCTAATAAAAATATTGTTTTTAAACCTTATTATCTAGAGAATTTAAGAAATTAGAAAAATTAAATCTATATTTGGATTCTATAGGGTTAGCAATTGTAGCAATCTTTTTTGGCTTCTGTATCATCAATGTAGCTCTTAAGAGCGCTCTGATTAGCTAGTAATTGAAGAGGTGGAAGTTTTACAATAGATAACCTAATGAATTTCACTAAAGCGAGGATATATTCCTAGGTTTTTTTAGATTCAAAAGAAACATATTTGTTATCTTCTCTTTTAGGGTCACAAAATTTTTCTTGAAATCTTCTACTAAATGTCTACTGGACTTGCTAAATGTCTTTATACCTAAAATGGTAATTGATCTCGCACCAAAATTTTCTTTTTCTAAATTATAAGTCAGTGCGTATACACTACTTAGAAATCCCATTTTATCAATAATTGAGTTTATAAAAATTCTATAATTCAATAATTCTTTTATACAATATCTACCCTCTTGCCTCTTATTGTCAAAAACATAATTTTTTGTTTCCTTATCTTCTTTATTTTTTCTTTCAAACCCCTATCAAGAGTTGCTAAAATTATCTTATTTGTTTTATTATCTTTTATATAATCTAATACACCTTTATCAACGCTCTTAATGTTTAAATCAATAATTTCAAAGTCCCCTTCTCTTTTTTTTGAAAGAATGTCTAAACAAAGCTTTGCAGTTTCTTTATCTCTTATTTTACCTTTTTCTGAAAGTTTTTCTAACTCATTAATAACTTGTAAAGGAATCAGGATTTTTAAGCCAGGAAAAAGCTCTTCAATCTGCTCAAAAAAATCTATTTTTTTCTTGACACACGAAATTATGAAGTTTGTGTCAAGTAATATCTGTGCCATTTTATAAAAGAATAAGAAGAAAGGATTATTAAAACTTATCTGTAAAGAATATTTTGCAGTGTAAAAAACATTAAAAATAGTTAATATTATTAAAGGGTAATGAAAGAGCATTTCAGGGAGATTATGAATGTGAATGTGGTGGATATAGTTAAAAATGGGTATTATAAACTAATTGGCCAGATTTCAAGAGGGCAATTAAAAGGAGCACCATGCTATCTTTCTTATAAAGGAGACCCAGAAATAATAAGGGAAAAAGAGATAATTGCGAGATGCGACATGAAACGAAAAAAAGGAGAATATTTTTAAAAGACAGGATAAATCCTAGAATCAATTTATTTATGCATTTCATAACATCTAAAATACCCTTGTTTTTTGAAGAAATGCATTCTAAGGACCTTACTTTATTTGGTGTTTGGCAAGAAGAAATGAAGAGGGTTTTGATATCCCTTTAATCGGAAAGATTTCGGAGTATTATGACCCTGGTTGGATGCCAAGAATCTTATTTTACAAATTCGAAGAGTGGAAGGGAACAAATGCAGTTGTTCCATATAGACTTACGGGAGGGGGAAAACCTCCACCCATAGAAAGATGTATGCATGAAAACAGAGAAATACGTAGTATAAAAACAGCTCTAAGGAGATACAATAAGAGATTAAGAGAAAAATTTCCAGATGCTCCTTGTGTAGTTATTGTTGATGAAAAATCAAAAAAACAAGTACTAAATGATATAACAATGGATTTTAAGATATTATATAAGGAACCAGCTCAAAGACTAGATAGAATATTATTATAAATCAAAAAATTCCTGTTTGTTACCACACCTTGAAAGGTGTGTGGTTTGTTTGGAATTTTAGGATGCTCAGAAACTTCAAAATTCTATGAATTTTGATAGCTCTCAAAAATTTTCAATTTTTGAAGTTGAAAACAGTATTTA
>CAZOGQ010000086.1:0-4755 GCA_964579545.1 Candidatus Woesearchaeota archaeon
AGGACCGCTGCACTGTTTTTAAGACCTTTTTCTTAACACTTTTTTCCTTTATCTGCACAACAGGAAAAATCTCAGAGATTATTTCTCCTGGAATTAGTATTTTTCTTAGTTTTTCTTCATTTCCTTGTTTATATTGTTCAACAGCCTCAACAAATTCATATAAATTTGTAAACTTGCTGTCTTGTTCACTAAAGATAGCTGCTTTTGTTCTTCTTAGCTCTGTCATATGCGCTCCGCCAACATTAATACCAATATCATGGCAGAGCTTCCTGATATATGTGCCTGCTTGAACTTTTGTCTTAAACAAAATATCTTTTTTATCTTTGCCAAATTCAAGAATATCTAAATTATAAACTTGCCTTTCTCGTTCTTGTCTCCTGACTCTACTTTTTACTGGTGGCAGTTGCATTATTTTGCCAATAAATTTTTTTATTTCTTCTCTCAACTTTTCTTCTTCTATATCTTTATGAATATGCATTATTCCAACATACTCTTTATCATGCCCTAAAAAATAACCAGTTAGTTTACAGGCTCTATTTAATGCTATGGGAAGAACTCCTGTGACCTTGGGATCAAGCGTGCCAAAATGAGACGTCTTCCTGAGATTAAGTTTTTTTCTGACAAAATCAGATACCCAAAAACTTGTTGGCCCACTTGGCTTATCAATATTTAGAATGCCAAATTCAAGTAGTTCTTTAATTGGCTTTTCTTGTTTTATCTTGTTAATATCTAACATGAGTAATAGAAAAATAAGATGTATAAAAAATTAACTACTAACAATCCCCTTGTTTTACTCCTTTCATAATACTTTCTTCGAATTTTTGTTGTTCCATTACAGATAATCTATGATATCTCCTTTGGCACCCACTACTGCTGGTCTAATTGGCGTATCATAAGTTATTCTACTTCTGAAATTTTTACCAAATTCATAAGCAACTTGTCCTGCTATCATATCAGTATCTAAAGCACCCACACTTCCTCCAGTTTCAATATCCATTAGAGCATATTTAAGAGGACTGCCTTTATCACCCATTTCTTCTTGAATTCCTACAAAACTCTCTTGCCTGAATACCAGCCATTTTAATTTAATTGTAGAATTATCTTTTTTTAAGTATTTTTATCTTTCAATATATACTTTATCTTCCCAAATAAAATTCTTTCTCCATACTCTCCTTCCCCAGTTTTAAAAAATCTTTGGAGAATTTCAGCTTGTTTTGGATTTTTCAGAGTGTTGAGATCTTTTATTAGTTTGTTTAGCATTTTTATTAATTCCTACCAAAATTAAATCTTACATTTCCCTTTTCATACTTAAAATAACTTTTTCTTAATCTGCGCCCTTCTTCATAACCCTTTTCAAATGGCCCTTGTATTTTGTGTTCTAGAGGCACAGGATTTATATTTTTAGGCATTCCATAAACTGCTTGGAGAAAACCAAAAAAATATCTTCCCGTTATATTTTTTGGTATTATATTCTTGTAGATAAATATTAATTCTAATTCTAGTTTTTCTTTGTCTGTTCTGGCCACCATTTTCTTATTACTTCTTCAGGGCCTTTCTTTGTATCTGGACTTTTTTCCCAGTTGTTTCATGTTTTTTCATTCTAGCTTGTTTTTCAGCTTGTTTCATGCCAGCTTCTTTAACAGCTTCTATTTTCTCTTTTGCTTCTTCTTTCTTTTTCTCTTCTTTTGCTTCTTCTGCTGGCCTTTCTCCTCCTTCTTCGACTTTCTTTTCAAGCTCTTCTTTGCCTTTTTCTTCCCCACTCTTCTCTTCTGCCTTTTTCTTCCCCTCTGATTTCTTAGCTTCTTTTTTCTTTTCTGATTCAGTTAGTTTCTTCTTTTCTCTTTCTATCTTATATTTTATTTTTTCTGGTATCTCTGCCAGCTCAACTGTAACTTTATCTTCATATTTTATTGCTTTAACCTTAATTTTAGCTGGCGGCCTCTTAATGCCACGAAACCAAATTTCTTGATTTAACCATTTATTTATCTTGACTTGTTTAACATCTCGTTCAGGAACTTTCATATGCCGAGCAATAAACTGTTTAATAGCTTTTATTGCTTTTTTCGCCCTTTTATATTTTGGAACTTTAAGCCACTCTTTCCTAAGAGGAATTACATACTCTCTTGCAAGTATTATTTTTTCTATTTCTGTTTTTTGTTTTGCCATTTTATATTAAATCAATTTGGTCTTTTATTTTTTTCATAGCTTGTATTGATAATTCAAAAAATTCATCTAAATCTATGCCAACCTGTCCAATTTCTTTAATAATCTCCCTATTGCAATTTTCAGCAAATCTTTTATCTTTAAATTTCTTTTTCAGGCCTGCAGTATTCATGTCATTTATCTTCTTCCCACGCATTAAGGCATATGCATAAACAAGTCCAGTTATTGTTTCTGCTGCAGCTAGTGCATGCTCAATTTTTTTAGTTCTTTTTTTATCTTTTAAAATAGGAATTTCCTCATAATCATAACCATGAGACTGAACAATGTGTATAAACTCATCATCAAAACCCTTTTCCTTTAAAATACCAACTGCCTTTGTGCAATGCTCTTTCCAATTTTCTCTTGTTAGTGCCCAGTCAACATCATGCAATAAGCCGAGCATACCCCAATATTCAATATCTTCTCCAAGTTTTTCAGCAAGTTCCCTCATTATTGCCTCTGATTCAAGATAATGATTCCAATCAGACTTTTTTTGAGGCATTGATTTTAACAAGTCGAGAGCTTCTTGTCTTGTAATTGGTAATTTGCTTTGCATTTTATCTTCTCGTGTATATTAATTTAGTATTTAATGCCTTTTCTAACCTTGGCTTAATTTTAGATGCTTCCTTTGATTTTCCGACTACTTTTATTATTCCATTTGATATAGCATTTTCTATTACTACTGTTGTTTTGTCGATATAATCAAAATTACTAATATCCCCATTAGCTATAAGTATTGCATCTTTTTGATTAGACGCCCACCCTTTCAGCTCTTCATTTATCAGATATTGAGAATTCCCATTTTCTGGAATATATTCTCTTATTACTACCCAATTATTTGTTGATTTCTTCATTCTAAAATTAACCCAGGTGGGTTTTCTTTATCCTCCTTGGCTTTATTTTTAGCTTTGTTTGCCTCCAGTTTCTTCTTCTTTTAGTTATTCTTGAAGGGTGCACTCTTTTACCCATGCCATACTTCCTGAGGACAGCCCAAAACGGAGCCCACTTTGTCCTTTTATTTTGTTTCATTAACTTTATTTTTTTTTGGTATATTTTTTTCGGCATTTTCTCTTATTATTTTCCTTGTTTTTGTATTTGAATTAAAATTTCTTTAAACTTTTCATCATTTATTTCTTCTTTATATCCAGATTCAACAATCTGAGCAATCGCCAGTATTGCTTTCAGAGCTGTTTCTGGATGCGCTAATTTAAGATTACCATATCTTGAAATTGCTTCCTTTGACATAATTTTTTTAGCAATACTTTCTAACATTGTGATGTTTTGTTGCAACTGGTTTACTTGATTTAATCTCTCTTGTTCTTGACTCTGCCCAAGATACTCTTGCAATTTTTTCATTTTAATTTCTTCAATACTCATTTTCTTAATTAATTATTGTTTTTATTTTATTATCTGATTTTATTGTTTTGTTAGATTCTCAATAAATTCTTTACCTTTTTTTGTAACTTTCCTGCCAGACTTTTTACCTTTAATTTTTTCAATAAATCCAGCTTTTTCAGCTTGTTGAAGTATTGTTCTTATAATTTTTCCAGAACCTTTTTTAAATTTTTCTGGCTTACCCCCCCGATTTTTTCTTCCACCATATCTTGTCTTAAGCCTGTTAACACCCACAACCCCTTTTACATATATCTGTCTGAGTATACTTGCAGCTCTTTTATACCAATAATCTGCCTCAAAAGGAGGCCTTGATCTTGCTACACTTGTCTTAACAAAAGCAGCCCATTCTGGCATCTGAAATTCTTTTATTTTTTTCAATTCAAGAGCAAATTTCTCATTGAATTTTGAAGGCTTTAAGTCATATATGCTCATTTTAATATAATTAATGATGTTATTATAAGATTATTAAAAAAATAGACTTTTAAAACTTTGGTTTTCTCCATTTTTTTAAGAATATTGAAAAACCAATTACCTTATAAGTATATTTTGCCCCTAGCTTTTTGATTATTTCTTGTGCAATTTGTTTTATTTTTTCTTTATCTCTGCCACCTGATTTTAAAACTGAGATTTTAATATTGTCATAATTTTTAAAGTTACTCTTTATCTGTTCTTTAAAACTTTCAGTTAGGCCGTTTTTGCCAAGTTGCATACTTATTTGTGTTTGCATCCTCTTAACTTATTTCTCCTTTTTGATAATAATTTTAATATTCCTAGCTGGTAAGGCCTGCATAATTTCTTGTTCAGAAATTCTGGGCAAAATGTCTTTTATTTTTCTTGTAGCTTTTTCCTTAGTGAGAGAGCCAGGAGTTATTATTATGCTTAGTTTTAATTTTGTTTTTTCTTTTTTTTCTTTGATATATGGAATTGTTCTAAGTAAGCCTTTTTGTATTTTTAATATCAGTTTTAGGGGAACATTCTTACTCTTTACTTTACCAATAATACCAAAAGTTCCTGTTTTCATTTTTTTGTTTTTAAAAATCTGTTTTGATTTAAAAATATCAACTTTTACTTTTTTTTGTTTGTTTTTCCACCCTTTACTAAAACAAGCTGTGAAAACAGCTGCTTCTTCTAAATCTTTTTCATTTAGTTTTTTGATAT
>CAZOGQ010000087.1:0-4755 GCA_964579545.1 Candidatus Woesearchaeota archaeon
AGTAAAAATAAGTTACGCTACCAACTGAAGTTGGTAGATATCTTTGGGTAATTATTCAAAAGCTCCCCCAACATTACCTCTATTTTTTTTAATTGAGAATTCTCTTTTTATTTTTACTTACATAACTCAGAATCAGTAAGCTTTTGGTCTTTTATCGATTTTTACAATACCAATAAAATTTTCTTTATGGTCAACTTCATATAATATTCTATAGTCTCCCACTCTTATCCTATACAGTTTTGTTCCTTTTACACTCTTTGTGTCATGACCAACTGGCTCTTCCTGAAGTTTTTCAATCTTCTCTATTAATCTTTTAGTAAGAATTTTATCTGCTTTCTTTAAAAATGTTTTAGCTTGACTAGAATAGTTTATATTAAACATTATAATTTTAACTCTTTTTTGAGTTCCTTATAGTCTGTTAATTTTCCTGCTTTTTTCTCTTTTTCATATTCTTCCAAAGCTTCAAGATCTTCTTTTGTCATAATACTATCTACATCTACCATGTGTTTTTTTATGAGTTCTATGTCTACTCTAATTGTTCTTAATTCATTTAATATTTCTTGATTTCCATCTACCATGTTCTTATTACTTATTATTTCTTTATAAAACTTTCTGTGGATTTTGGAAGTTGTACACCACAAGGTGCCAAAAAGGTGGTACGCCAGAACCGGGCAGTTAGAATTTGTTTGACACCAATTCCTTTGAATTTTAATTACTCTTCAATATCTTCTGAATCTCTTTTTATTTGGTGTTCTATTTCTCTGTCCCACATGCCTTCTCATTCTTTCATGTTTTTTTTCAGGCATCCATCTTATTTTTATTCTTTTGATGAATGGCGTGTTCTCTTGAACTATACTAAATTCCCCAGCCATTATATCCCTAAAATTCATATAGTCTCTACTTGCGAGAATGTTTATTACTTTTCCTTCTTTTCCTGCTCTTGCAGTTCTGCCTATCCTATGGACATATTCTTTTTCAGTTGGGGGTATATCATAATTATATATGTGACTTACTTCTTTAATATCAAGACCTCTTGCTGCAACATCTGTTGCTACAAGGATCTGGGCCTCTTTTGAATGAAATCTTTCAAGTACTCTTTTCCTTTTGTCTTGGGAGAACCCCCCGTGTATTGGAAGCGCATCTATTCCCATGAATCTAAGATTCTTTGTTACAAAATCTACATTTTTTCTGGTATTGCAGAAAATCATTGCAAGTTTTGATTTCTCATTTTCCAGAAGGTGTTTTAACAGAGAGCATTTTAGATTGTTAGGAACATCATAATAAACCTGTTTTAGTTTTTTTGGGTTTACGTATGGCTCTGCAGAAATCTCTACAGGTTCTTCCATATACTCTTGTGCGAGATAGATAACCTCTCCTGAAATTGTTGCAGAAAAAAGCATGGTCTGTCTTTTTTTTGGACACTCTGCAATTATTTTTTTAACATCATCTATAAACCCCATATCAAGCATTCTATCTGCTTCATCAAGTACTAAAGTATTGACTTGTGTAAAATCGATTGAATTTCGGTTTATATGATCAAGTATTCTTCCAGGAGTTCCTACAACAATGTCTGCTATACCAAGTCTTCTCATCTGATTAGATATTGGAACTCCTCCATAAACTGAAACAATTTCTAGATTTTTGTGTTTCGAAAAATCTGAAAGCTCTTTTGTTATCTGTTCTGCCAATTCTCTTGTAGGAGTTAGTACTAATCCTTGAACTTGACAATCTTTTTTTATATTGTTTATTAAACCTGCTGCAAATACAAGAGTCTTGCCTGACCCTGTTGAAGCTCCTGCTATGACGTCTTTTCCTTTTAATACATCTGGGATAGATTTTTCCTGTATTTCTGAAGGAACTATAAATCCCTTGTTTTTTATTGGCTCTAACAGGGGACTATCCTTTCCTAACAGTATTTCAAAACTTTTCATTTTTCAAAATTTTAATATTGCAATAGTCAAGAAATAGCAAACGTATTTCTCTAACATATCATCTAATTTTATATATTCTTCTTATATCTATTTAGATAAAATCCCTGCTTTATAAATCTTTCTATTGTAACTACCAAAGAGTAAGAATACGCCAAAACTGAGATTAGCTGGGCGTTGAACTTTCTCTACAGAAAAATATTCCAATATGAATCGGTCATCTCATCGGCTGTGAATTGAACTAGTTCAAGATAATTGTCTTTCTCGGTTTTTGTCAAAGAACTTTTATCTGCTTTTCTTAAGGCAACAAGATACTTTTGCCGATTTTTCTTGCGAATAATTAATGGTGGATAATTGTTATTTATAAGAATTAAATTCAAAAGCATTCTCCCTGCTCTTCCATTTCCATCCATAAAAGGATGGATTTTTTCAAATTTATGGTGAAATATTGTAGCTAGAACAAGAGGATGAAGTTTTTTCTGATTTTGATTATACCACCTTAACAATAGATCCATGTCAGTTTTAACATAAGGAACAGGAGTAGCTTTAAAACCAGCTCTTATTACTCTTACATCCTGTGTTCTGTATCCTATTCTAGTATCTATGTTACTCATTAGACCTTTATGAGTTTTTATTATTTTTTCATGATTTATTTCTTGTGTTTCTTGTTTAGATCCTGTCAAGTCAGTTAAGTCTAAAAAAACTTTTTCAGTGTTCTGTAAATCATGAATTTCTCTTAATGTTTTATTTTTTGGAGTAAGCCCTTCTTCCAGAAGATTTCTTGCTTCTTTAAGTGTGATAGTATTCCCTTCTATTGAAGTTGTGTTAAAGGCAAATTCTATTACAAAATTCTTTAAAATTTCTTTTTTTGTCAAATAATTTTGTTTTTGAAATCTCTTATTATAATGTAGTTTACAAGCTTCTATTTCTATAAGCTTCTTATCTAAAAACAAATCTTTTTTAAATTTTAATTTTCTTACTTTCTCTATGTAATGGTTAGATTCAAGAAAATTATTAATTGTTCTATATGCTTTTCTTATTTTTTCTTTATATTGTGGTAGTTTTTCTAAAGCTTTTTTAACATCTTTAATTGAGCTGCCTAAATAAGCAATATCTTTCACAATAACTTTTTTGCCTTTTCTTTCAGATGCCCTTAGGTAGTAATATATTTTGTTTCCAATTGTTTTTTTATAAATATATACCATAGTAAAACTAAGAAATAAGGGTTTATAAGTCTTACCCTCTACTTAACAATAAATAAAAATAAAGGGTAAACGCCAGAACCGAGACATAGCAGAAAAATATCGGGTCCCAAACAAACTATATCAGAATGATATCAAATTGATAGAACTGATAACTAACCAAATAATCATAAGAAGCTATCAATCAAAAAATTCATCTAAAATTTCCTTTGTTAATTCTAATGACTTATTACAATGTTGTTTTAAAGTCCTAGAGGAACTTTTCTTAAAATAGATATTTTCTACTATTTTCCCTCTTTTTTGAACAGCTTTTACAGCTGGTACAAAATCTCCATCTCCAGAAACCAATATTGCAACATCAAAATTATCATCAGATGCTCCTTCAACCATATCAACAGCCATATAAATGTCATCTTCTTTAATGATATAATAAGACTTATTAGTCCCTTTTATTTTTCTTTTTAATAATTTACATAAAACTAAATTAAAATTAGGTATTTTTTTAATCTTTTCAAAAAACTTTTCTTGACTTTTATATTTCTCTAAATTTTTTGTTTTATCTAATGGAGCATTATAATATGATATAATTACAATCTTTCTTTTATTTGCTAAAAAATTAGCAAATTTGTTAAAATTGAAATTAATTAAACTTTTAGAATTCCCATAGATTTTCTTTAATCCATGATAAAAATTATTGCCATCAATAAATATAGAAACTCTTTTCATCTTTAAAAATGCCCACCCCTTACCGAAGCAAGGATGAGCGTATATAATTAATATAATAAGCAGGCATTTATAAAACTTTCTACCGCCAAGAAAAAATCACGCCCGAACCGAGAACAGAATACCAAATGGAATCCCAAAGGGGATTAATTTATTTTGTGTCTCTTTTTAGTTTAATATAATAATAAGGTGGTTGGAGTTTAAATAATTTTTGGAAGTGGATAGCTCCAATTATTTTTAAGTAATTATTTCAGTTTTTTTATTTTGACTAATCTCTTCTTCTTTTTTAACATTTTGTCCTTTAATAAAAAATTTATCTTTTAAATTAACAACTTCCCTCCATAGAAATATGGAAGCAGGTTTAATACCTTTCTTCCATAAACCTTGTTTTAAGGATTTAAATTTAATCTCATCCTGAAATATGGAGATAAATAGGACCAAAATTACTCCTGTTAGAATTAACCAAAACCTATCCCGCCACTCTTTTTTTGAGAGTTGTTTTCTGTAAACAAATTCCTTATTCGTTGTAGATATACTTATGTTAGTAAAAAGTAAACCCTGAGTTATATTGGGTTTACCTTCGCATATAACTCCATTGTGCAATTGTCGCTCATTTAATTCTAGGTCTGAACAACTACCAATAAAATTCACCCCCTCCAAAAACAGTTGTTATGTTTGGATTTCTATTTTTTAGAACTTCTGCTAATTTTGAACCTGTAGGAAACTTAAAGCTCATTATTGAAAAACCAACAATGTCTGAGTTGTATTCACTTATTCTTTGAGCCAAATCATTATTTGATTCATTTACTTGATGGAAAACTTTTGAGTCTGGGAATCCTTCTTTATTCAGATGTGATTTTAGATAGCAAACTCCTAAAGGTGGTCTTGCAACACCTCCCATA
>CAZOGQ010000088.1:0-4738 GCA_964579545.1 Candidatus Woesearchaeota archaeon
GACCTAATGATGAAGGTTGTCAAGTTTACTTATTGGTAAGTCCTAGACACTATGGAAGAGGTTTAAGCGTTGTTCATAAAAATATAGATTTAATTAAAGCACAGGTAGAAAAGGGTAAACTTACTTATGATTCTCAAAAAGCTGAAGCAGATTCAGAGATGATTCTTCTTGAAGAAAATGGAGAACCTCAAATTGAGATTGGTAACACAGATTTTGATAAAAGTGTTATGAGGACATTAATGGATGCTAGAACTAGTGCTTCAAAAGAAGTTTTAGAAGGAAGACTTAAACAAGCCGATTTTTATGAAGGATTACCTACAAGATTTTAATGAATTTTATTATTTCTTTCCCACCAATTTACTAAAATCTTAAAAACTATTATTTCTTATTTTTATCAACTAAATAGGTCCACAACTCGTGTAACAAAAAGTATCATAAAACAACTATTAAAAAAAGTAACTTTTATGGTCAATTAGTTTATACCGAGCATTCCGAGGTTCAACCCCTCGTAGGCCCATATTTTGAAAATGGCAAAATGGCACTTTTGGGGCGAGAAAGAATTTTCAGATGTATATGAAAACATCTACATAAGAAGTGTTATGGAAGACTGGTATAATATTGTTTTTGAAATAGTAAAAGAATTATCAACACCAAAAAAAGAGAATAAACAATTACTTGATATTGGTTGTGGAGAAGGACACACAACAAAACAAATATTAGATAGGATAGAGGGAGGATATACTTGTGATTTATTAGAGCCAAATGAAAATGCTTTAAATTCTGCTGAAGCATTTCTTACCCCTGAGAACAATATTGGAGCTCTTCATCCCAGAACACTTGCAACATTTAAAACAAACAAAAAATATGACGTTGTATTAACATCGCATACTAATTACTATTGGGCTTTAAATCAAAAAGATTATGATACTCAATTAACTAAACTAGCTGATTTAATCGATAAAAATGGTAAACTTATAATTTTGACATTGCCAGAAGAAAGTGACCATTATAAGATTATGTTAAGACAAACATATCCTTCATTTAATTACGCAGAGTATATTGTTAATTTCTATAAAAAACTAGGGTTAAAAGTAGAAGTTAAAAAATTAAAGATGAGGATGTATGTAGGAGATATCTTATCTACAAAAAAATTCTTTGATTTAAAGATATTTTATAGATTTATACATAATACCGATTCCTTTCCTAGCGATGAAGAGAGTAAAGAATTCCTAAAAAAGATAAAAAAATATCAAAAGAACGACTATCTTGATTTTAAAGATTATTTGATAGTCGTATCAAAACAATAAACTTTAAATCAACTAGTCTATTAATATGAATCCTGCATTTTAAACAAACTCAACTTTAAACTCGCCTTCTTTTAACTCTTTTACATTTAAAACAGATATTAAATCTTTTTTAATTTTGCTAAGTTTTTTTATTTTACCTGCTTCCAGTGTTAAAATAATTTCAGCTTTAACTGATTTCTGTATCTTAGCTTTTTCCTGTCTGACTTTAGATATTGTTTCTATCAGAAGGTTAAATGTCTCACTGTCAGTTTTTTCAGTTTTTATCTGCAGTTTTTTTGGCCAACTTGAAATATGAATTGACTTGTTTTTTTCATATTTTTTAAAATAAGATTGATAAATCTCTTCTGTTATAAAAGGAGTGATTGGAGCCATCAGCTTAATTATTGTCAGTAGGATATTATACAGAGTATATTGAGCAGATTGTTTTTCTTGTTTATTACATTGATAAATTCTTTGTTTTACAAGCTCAAGATAATTATCACAAAAAATGTGCCAAAAAAACCACTCTGTTTTTCTTCTTGCTTCTGCTATGTTATATTTTTCATAAAGTCCTTTAACAGTATCAACAAGTTCATTAGTTTTTTCTAGGAACAAGATATCTGTTTTTTCTAATTTTGTTGCTTTGAGATTGTAATTTTTAAGACCCATAAAAACAAATTTGCTTGCATTCCATAGTTTTGTTAAAAATTTTTTTCCAGTAATTAATTCTTGTTCTTTAAATAGTAAATCATTTCCTAAGCTGGCAGAACCAACCCAGTATCTAAAAGCATCAACACCATATTTTTCGATTAATTCATCTGTCCATACGACATTTCCCTTACTTTTATGCATTCCTTTTCCCTTTCTGTCAAGGACATAAGTTCCGATTATAACCTCCTTCCAAGGAATTCTATCAAATAAAAGATGGCTTTTCAATATTGTATAAAATGCCCATGTTCTTATTATGTCATGAGACTGTGGCCTAAGAGAAAACAGCTTTATTTTATCATAAATTTTTTTATTTTCTAACCATTTTGCAGCCAATTCAGGACTATTTGATGATGTCATCCAAGTATCAAAAACATCACTATCACCATTTACCTGTTTCTTACATTTAGGGCAGGTTTTTTTTACAACAAATGGGTCAATAGGTAGCTCATTTTCTTTAGGAAAAATAATTTCTCCACAGGAACAATACCACACAGGAATTGGAATACCAAAATATCTCTGTCGAGAGATGCACCAGTCCCATTTTAAACCCTTAACCCAATTTTCATACCTTGTTCTCATAAAATCAGGATGCCACTTAATCTCTCTGCCCCTTTTTATTAGTTCTTTTTTGTATTTTAAAGTTTTAATAAACCATTGGTCTGTAACTATATATTCTACTGGTGTGGAGCAGCGCCAACAGCTTCCAACTGTTTGTTGTATTGTTTCTTGTTTTTTTAGTCTGCCCTGTTTTTTTAATTCTTCAATTATTTTTTCCCTTGCTTCTTTTAAGCTTAAACCATTATATTTCCCAGAATTAATCATTTTTCCTTTTTCATTTATAATTATTCTTAAAGGCAATTTATATTTTTTCCAACTCTCAATATCTGAAGTATCACCAAAAGTGCATAACATAAGGATACCTGTGCCAAACTCAAGATCTACACCTTCATCACCTTTAATTTCAACTTCATGTTCAAAAATTGGCACCTTCAACTTTTTACCAATCAGATTTTTATTTTTCTTATCTTTGGGATTTACAAATACTGCAACACACGCTGATAAAAATTCGGGCCTTGTAGTAGCAATTATAATTTTCTCTTTTTTATTTACTAAATCAAAATCAATGTAATTGAGGTTAGTAGTTCTAGCTAGATCTTCAACTTCTGCTTGAGCAAGAGCTGTTTCATGTTTTGTGCACCAGTTCACGGGTTCCTTGGTTGTATAAGAATCACGTTTTTTGGTAAGCATTTGAAAAACTGTTTGGGTAAGTTTTTGTGCTTGTGGTGTTATTGTTCGATATAAAAGATTCCAGTCATAACTATGCCCCAGTTTTTTAAAAACATTTTTTGTGTAGGCTTCCTCCACTTTTTTACTTTCTTCTAAACAGATCCTCCGGAACTCTTCTCTACTTGTCTTGTTTTTATCTATTCCAAGTTTTTCTTCAACATATTTTTCAGTTGGCAAGCCATTATCATCATAACCTAAAGTGAAATAAACATTCTTGTCTAGTAATCTCATTATTCTCGCAATAATTTCAAACTGAGTGTAGTGGAGGGCATGTCCAACATGTAGATGACCTGAAGAAGCATAGGGTGGTGGCGTGTCAATAGAATATATCTCCTTCTTGCTTTTTTCATCAAATTCATATATCTTTTCTTCTTCCCAATATCTTCGCCATTTTTCCTCTATTTTGCTGGCATCATATATTTTATCTTTATTTTTTTTGCCCATCTTTAAGAAAAGGAAAAGCTTTTTTTAAAGCTTTCAGTCTCTTTACTGTCTTAATTTCTCCATAACTTCTTGCCAATTTCTTGCATATTCAACCCCATCTGGCATTTTTATTGTCTCTGGACTACCATCTCTTAATAATATTCTTTTTTTTGGAAAACCCTGCTTCAAGTGAACTAAATAATCATCTACTAATACATCTAGTTCAAGCTCTCTACAAACCTGAGCTTTTGTATCTCCGATACCTTGATGAATATTGTGAATTCCTAAAAAGAGTTCTAGAATATTCTTTTGAGCAAGCCATTTTTGTGCAAAATCTGTTTCTCTTGTAGGTCTTCCTGTTACAATATATAATAAATTTCCTTGTTGTTTGAGTTTTCTTAAACAATCTGCTGCATCTTTAACTTCTGGAGTTTTAAGTGTCCAATCTTTTCCATATAGTATTGTGGCCATTATTTTATAATCAGACTCCCCGATTATTCCAATGCATTCATCTCTATGTGTTTTCCATTTTGACAAACTTCTACCTAGATTTTCCTCAATCCAAAGTCTTTTCATTTCAGCTGCATCTGCTATAACCCCATCATAATCAAGTCCAATTTTCATGTCTTTATGCATGAAAACTAACTTTTAAAGCTTTTTGAGAAGGCATCTTAATTTAACACAGCAGCACTCAAAGATGTTGCGGAAATATTTTTCCAAAAAAGATCGGTAAAATTTCTTCTTACTACGCTTCCTATACCTTTAACACCCTCATCAAAAGAACCAAACATGCCTGGAATTTCTTCACCATCAAGCCATACACGATACATAAACTCTCTAGACCCATAAATTCTTACATCTACTCGCCTGCTATCTTCTAATCTGAATTTATGTTTTTTATACCCCCGAAATAAGTATCCATAACATACTGATTGTTATATTATTAATTTAATAAATCTTTATAATTTTATCATCATGTATGTCCAAGGGACATATGTCCTAAGGAAACCGAAAATTAGTTCTGAATGAGA
>CAZOGQ010000089.1:0-4668 GCA_964579545.1 Candidatus Woesearchaeota archaeon
GACAATCAACTTTAGCAGACGTGCCGAATTTAGTAACTTTTCTTTTGAGAAAACCCACCATATTCCTAATTTTCAGTTCTGTTTTAGTCTTTAACTTAATAATCTTCACATATCTAATAGATATCTTAAGTATTTAAACCTTTTGGTATAATTTAAGAATGATTAACCACTTTCGGAGATACTGATGAAACTATTAACAAAAGAAATTTTGAAGTGTCACCCTCTCGATAATTCAGATAGTATTTTTCTTTCTTTTTCTGATATATCTCTAGAATGTGCTTAGTGTATTCCAAAGACTGCCTCAAGTATTAGAAACTGGCTTTTGGGATCTTTATATTTTGTATGGTCAAATGCTGGGCCTAGTATGATATACTATCCTGCTTCTTCACTAGTTCCTCTAGATTCAGTTCTTGCTACTACCTGATATTTGGTTGGCCCCCTTTCTTTATCTTCACTCATAATTATTTATAGAAACTGAACTTAATAAATTTTTCTAAGAAATAAGTTTATTTTTTACATATAGCCACAAAGCTAAGATTTATTAATATCCCACCCCTCTAGGAATATGAAAGATGCAGAAAAAATAATTGAAAATGCTCCTAGTGAAATGAGGAGAATGTTGCACAGTGTACACGAATTTAATGATAAGCTTGCTGAAAAAACAAAGCAAAAGAAACTTCTTGAAAGAATATTATTTGGAATGTCTATAGTAGACAGAAAAATTTTTTTAGATAAAAATAAAGATTTTGCGTATATTAATAATGCGCTACCAATTGGGAAGGGTCAGACAATAAGTCAGCCTTCAACTGTTGCAAGAATGCTACTTCTTGCTAAGTTAGAAGAAACAAATAATGTTCTTGAAATAGGAACAGGGAGTGGATGGGATGCCTGTCTTATTGCATTTCTTGTCTATCCTGGCCAGACTACGACAACAGAAAGAATTTTAGAGTTAACAGAAAAAGCTGAGAAAAATATCGTTGAATTTAAACAAAGTATAAGAAAAGAGTACCCGGAGCTGTTTCAGAAATTTTCAAAATTGAGTTTAGAAACAAAAAATGTTTTTGACAAAGATTTAAAGAGTAAATTTGATAAAATAATAATAACTGCAGGTATATCTAACAGAGAAATCGAAAAAGAGGTCAATAAGTTTGCCAAGAATTTAAAAGAAAAAGGTATACTGGTCTGCCCATATATCTCAGGACCAATATGTATTTATAAAAAACAAAAAGAAAATTTGAAAAAAGAGCGAACAACAGAACTTTTTTCATTTGTTCCGTTATTGAAGGGATTAGAAAAATGAAACGAGGACAAAAACTAGGAGAAGGCAAGACAGAAACAAAAATACAAATAGGAAGTGAAAAAAATCTTAGAAAAATAAATTTTAAAAAAATATTGCCTTTTATAGTAATAGTTCTAATTGCTATTATTGTAATAATTGCTTATCCTATATTTTTTGGTTCTAAGTCTAGGGGACAACAAGAAGTTCACCAAAGTCAGATTGGCGGCAAATCTCAACCAGTTAGAACAAGAGTGGACGTAACAGAAATTGTTCCTCAACATATAACTTCTCTACTGAATAGTATGAAAGCATATGAATTACACAACCCTCCTCTAAGTAAGGACACACCAAAAATAAAAACAATTGTTGGTGAGAGAATTTTTAGTTCAGAAGTTAAAAAGAAAGTAATAACAACAACAGAAGGTGATACAGAAAAGCCAGATATAATAATCAGTTCAGATAAAGAAACTTTCTTAGATGTAATTAACTCGGGAAATGCAAAGGCTGCTATAGAACAGGGAGTTAATTCAGGAATAATACAAATAGAAATGACAGCGAGCAAGACAAGGTTGTTTTTTAAAGGATATCTTTCTTTATATAAAGAAATAACTGGAAAAGAACTAAAAGATTTGTTGTGAATTCCTTCTGAAACCACAAATTGTTGTAAATTCCCATAGTACTTGAAATTAATTACTAATTATGAGTGAATTTTGAATAGAAACATTTAAAAATAGTTATTTGGATATATAGTTTAGAATATATAGGATACATATACTACTAAAGGAAAATAATCAAACTGAAGATTATAAATGATTTTCAGTTTTGTAAATTTAAAAAATTTTATTAAAATGAAAGATAATTTTGATATCTTCTTTAGGAGAAAGCCAGCCCTGATGTTGATTGCATTGAAAAAGTTATCTAGGGCAAGATATGGTTCTATCCTAGCCAAAGAAGTTGATTGTACATACAGTCATGCAGTGAAAATTTTACAGACATTAGAAAAACTTGGCTTAGTAACATTTGAAAAACAAGGAAGAATAAAGCTAATAAAGCTGACAAAGAAAGGAATAGATATAGCAGATAATATAGAGAATATCAAGAAAATAATTGATTGATTTGTTGATTTTCTGTTTCATAAGCCTAGATTTCACTTATTACATAGTTATTGGCTAATATGCTAATTATTAATCAAAAAATTCCTGTTTATTTAGATTTTCTTTGTTATAGTAAAGGACGCAAGTAATTCACCAAAATAGCGCCTTTACTAGATAGGAAAAGACATAAAATTGGTAAAAACTAATGTCTTTTACTATAGGATGCATGAGAATTCATTCAGAAGAATTTTCTGCACAGAAAATGCGGAGCATTTTCTTGTGCTCAGAAATGCTTCATCCACATCCTTTACAGGCTGTCCCATAATTAGAAAATTATATATACTAGTTTATCGTCGATATAGTAATTAAAATATTTATTTTATCGGGGATAAAATAATAAAGAGGTATAAAATGGCATACATAAGTTCTTTTAAAGGTCAGAATTGGTTGATTCCTAAATCAATCAAGGATATGATACCTATAAATCATATTTGTTTTTTTGTAGAAGAGTTTGTTGAATCTTTAGATTTTTCAGGATTTGATATGATCAATGAAGGTCCAGGACATCCTTCATATCATCCAAGGATAATCATGAAGATACTTATTCAAGGAATGTTATCTAAGGAAAGATCTTCAAGAAGACTTGCAAGTGCTTGTAGAGAGAATTTTGTCTTTATGTATTTGGCTGAAAAAGTGCAGCCAAATTTTAGGACCCTATGCCGTTTTAGAGTAGATAACGCAGAGTTTATCAAAGAGACTTTTAAAGAGACAGTAAATTTAGCCTCTGAAAATGACTTAATTGATTTAAGTTTGATTTGTACCGACGGAAGTAAAGTAAAAGCTAATGCAAGCAAGAAGAAATTTCTTAAGGGAGAACAAGTTGATAGATTAGATTCTATCATTGATGCAATGATAGAAGAAGACATAAAGCAAGACGAGATAGATGAAAAGATAAGCGATGGAAAGGAGGAAAACTTAACAAATCTTGAAACAAAAAATCTTAGAGAAATAGTAAAAAAATATAAGAATAGCAAAAACAAAGAGAGACTAAAAGAAAAGTGTAATAAAGCTAAAGAAGAAATAAAAAAGCTAGATGGGAAAAAGAGAGTTTCTCTAACAGATCCTTAATGCAGGATGATGAAGGGAAAGAGAGGAAATAATGAACTTGCATATAATGCACAGTTTACAGTTGATTCTAAGAATCAAATCATTTTGGCAAATGATGTTTGTCAAGACCAAAATGATACACATCAGTTACAACTCCAAGTAAAACAAAAGAAAATATTGAACTGAAAAAAGATACTAAAATTGCCGCAGACTGCAATTATAATAATGGAGATAACTTAAGGTTTCTCGAAGAGGAAAGGTTTGAGAGTTATATCCCTAACCAATCTCAAGCTCAGAGTTTTGATGAGAGAGAACAAACAACAAAACAAGATGATTATGAATATGATTGGGACCTAGATGAGATAATTGTTAAGGGAGTTCGATTGAGGTATTTCTCAACATGGAAAGATAGTGGGAAGAAAAAAAGATTGGTATATAAATCCAAGGACGGAAAAATAATGAAGAGGGTCCCTGAGTTTTTTAGGTCTAGACTTCGGATGAAAAAAAAGTTAGATGGCGAAGAAGGAAGACAGATTTATGATATGAGAAAACATATAGTTGAACCTGCAATTGGGAATATTAAGTATAATATGGGATTAGATGAGTTTTCATTAAGAGGATTAAATTCAGTAAGATTAGAACTGAATTTAGCTTGTATTGTTCATAATTTGAAGAAGATATGGGGAGCGAGACTAAAATTAAGTGGTGTTATTAATAATGGCTCAGTAATTTTTAATTTTTGGATTATTCCTCAAAAATTAAATGTGACACAGCCTGTAAAGGATGTGGTTTTCGCGTATGTATTTCTGACATAAAAAATAAAATTTAAGTACATTTTATAATTAATTATGGTCTTTTTATTTTAGGGTATAATAAATTTCAATATCAATAATAGATGCTTGAAGTGGCTAAATTTATGGGTTGAAGATTAATGATAATTTTTGTGCCCCTAACTTTGTATGTAATTAAAGGGGTTGTTATCTAAAGGGGTATGTATTTAAGCTAGGGCAATCTGAAGTAGCTAAACTGAAAATATTAACTTTATAAATCCTAATAATCAAGATTTTCCGTGACTCTCTCCAAGAACAATTCCAGAAGCAATTATGTGAGCTACTCTAAGTGGCTCTGGGGCTATTGAATTTTTACATGAAATCTCTAAAACCTTTTTTGCTGTCTTTAAATTTATGC
>CAZOGQ010000090.1:0-4638 GCA_964579545.1 Candidatus Woesearchaeota archaeon
CTGTTTTTTTTCTTTATTTTTTTCTTCTATATTTTTTTTTAAGATACTAGCTTTACATCTCTTAACTGTCTTTTCAAGTTGTTTGAAACGTAAGGCCTGCCGTCTTTCATTTTCAAGATTCTTTAAATAGGCTGTTCTTTCTCTCAGGATTGTGTTGATTTCTTTTATTTTTTCTTCTGTTTTTTCAAGTTCTTTTATTGATCTTTCTTTTCTTGCTTCATAAATAGAGATGCCTGCAACTTCTTCAATAATCTTTCTTCTTTCTTCTGCATGCATCTTAATAAGACTTGCTATTTCCCCCTGTAATACAATGTTAAAGCCGTGGGGATCTATTCCTGCTCTTGCAAGCAGCTCCAGAATTTCTTGCCTTGTTTTTGTTTTCCGATTTATTTTGTAAACACTTTGTCCATTTCTCCGTACAATTCTTTCAATTACTACTTCTTTCTCACCTGTTGAAAAAATATTATCTGAATTATCAAAGACTATCTTAACAACTGCCTCTTGGCTTGGCTTTCTTGCTTTTGTGCCAGAAAAAATTAAATTAGCTGCTTTTGCTGCCCGCATACTCTTAATGCTTAGTCTACCAATGGCAAAACATATAGCATCAGTTATATTGCTTTTTCCAGAGCCATTTGGCCCAACTATAACATTCATTCCATCTTCGAGATCTATTTCTGTTTCAGATGGAAAACTCTTAAAGCCACGCAACACCAATTTTTTAATATAAGCCATGAAGAAATTTAGAAAAAAGGATATTTAAAGGTTAAGTCTGCAGATTTCTTTATATCAGAAATTGAAAACCACTTAATTTGTTAAGTGGTTAGTAAACGATCAGATACTGTTTCCAATTTCTGACTATCCTAAAAATCTAACAAACCATCACCTTTAGGTGATGGTAAACTAAGAGATTTTTATGATGTTAAGAGGTGAAGAAGGAGTTGAAAAAGAATTGATTTTATGTTTTTCTGTTTTCACCACAAAAAACACTAATTATTTCTTTTTTCTCAAGCCTAAAATCGCACAGACTACAACTATTATACCAAGAATTGTGAGAAAGCTGTTCAGCAATCATAGACTTTTAACTTGTAACTTTCAAGTTTTAAATTACATTTCGAAATTTTAGAGTTTAACAAATCCAGCCTTTTGTTCTCTAGTTTGCTTAACCCAAAACTATCAACAAGCAAAACAGAGTCTGAAACGCCTTGTTTTTCTAAATCAAAAATAGGGGCGCCTGTATAAAAGTCAGTATTATTATAGATCATATAACCTTTTGGCAAGCCAGTAAGAGAAAAAGGAATAACATAGTCTGGCTTTCTTACATACCACTCAGCGCCAGCTGACCATAAAGTTATAAGAGTTCTGTTTTCAGCAAGTTTGCTTATTTCAGAACTTATTGATTTGTAATCTACAATTGGTTGCGTATAATCATAATATGGACGGGATATTGGCTTGATTATTGTAACATAGTTTACAGCATAAAAAAAATTTGATGGCACTATCAAAACGAGAATTACAGCGATTATGATAAAGTTTCCTAACCTGTCATGTAACTTGCCTAAAAAAACAGAAATAAAAAGCAGAATAAGAAAAACTGCAAAATAAACATAGCGGGTCGCAAACAACTGAACAAAGGCAAGCGCAATTGTCAAGAAAACAGATGGGGCAAGCAAAAATAATGTAAGCCTCTTGTTAAGCTTGAAGGCAAAAATAATTCCCATTGACATAAAAGTTAAATATGCAACTGTTACTCCAGTAAGAAAATTTGCATATTTCAACAAATAGAGTTTTGCAAGAAAAATGTCTGATTTTGATATGAAAATTGCTCTGTAAATAAAATACAAAGAAAAAGGAATTGAAACAATAAAGCTGAGGATTTTAGTTTTTTTGTCCTTAAGATTAAATAAAACAATAAACAATAAAGGCAAAAGCACAATGCCCATTATGTGCGTGTCTATTAAGATAATTAAACTTAAGATAGTAAGCCACACTAATTTTGTATTTTTCAGATCCTTTGTATTTTTGTTATCTTTATTTGTTTTGCTTATCTTATAGAGCAGATAAATTGAGAAAAAAAACAAAAACTGGAACATCTGATACATTCTTGCCTGCCTTGAAAAAAACACTTCAAGAAAAAAAACTGAAAATAATGCAAGAGCGATTATTCCTGAGGATTTGCTATACTCTTTTGCAATAAAATAAGCAAGAATAATTGTAGCCATGCCAAATAAAACAGATATTATCCTGGCTGAAAAATCTCCAGCTCCAAACAGCATAAAAAATGTCTGAAGATAATGGAAAACAAATGCTCTTCCATATAAGGCTCCAGAATCCATAATAGGCAGGCCTTTTTCTATAATATTCTTAGAAGCAAGGGCTGAAATGCTTTCATCTGTCCACATAACAGGCTTTCCTAAAGTATAGAACCTCAAAAAAACTGCAAAAGTTAGTATTGCAATAATAAGAATAATCTCGTATTTTTTTAAATTTAAACCCATAAAATAAGATACAAACTCAAGAATTTAAAGGTTTTGTGCTTAAGCTTTTTGAAGGGAAAACCTTATTAACATCTTGTATTTCTTGAAATAATAAAAAGAGGCCAAGATGAAAATAGACTCGCATTTGCATTTGCCACCGATTAAAAGAGGAAGAAATTTTCTGAATTCAAAAAAGAAACTTTTTCATGATATGGAGAAGAACAAAATAGATTATGCAATTTTAATTCCAGACAATGTTCCAAATTCTAAAATTGGAGATTTAGATAAATGTTTAAAATTAATTGAAGATGAGAAAAGACTTTTTTTGATGGGCACATTAAATATACTAAAAGATGAAAAATCAATAACCAATAAATTAGAATTATTGTTTGAGAAAAGAAAAATCGTAGCTGTAAAGATTTTTCCGGGCCATGACAAACACTATCCAACAGATAAAAGACTCTTTTCAATTTATAAACTATGTGTGAAGTATAGCTTTCCAATTGTTATCCATACTGGGTGGAATTCTAAGGATCCAGAGGCTGCGAAATACAATGATCCAAAATATATTGTGAAAATAGCAAAAAAATTTAAAAAACTCAAGATAGTTGTAAGTCATTATTTTTGGCCGAAATTAGAATATTGCTATGAACTTACTAAAAACTTCAAAAATATTTATTATGACACCTCTGCTTTGGCTGATAATGAGATTATAGAAGCAACTGGATTAGAGAAAATTAAAGAAATTTTAATAGAGACAATAAACAAAAAGCCAAATAATGTTTTGTTTGGAACAGACTATTCTATGTGCGATATTAAAAATCACATTGACTTAGTAAATTCCTTGGATATTTCAGAAAAACAAAAAGATAGGGTTTTTTATAAAAATGCTATTAAATTATTTAAATTAAAATTGAAGTAAAATGAGACACATAACAATTTTCATTATAGGCATTATTGTTGTTTTTATTCTGGTTATTCTTGCACTCTACTTAATGACTCTGCCTAAAGAAGATGTTCCAGAAGAAGAGTATGTTTCTGAGATAATTGATGGCGATACTTTTAAAATGTCAACAGGAGAGATTGTCAGATTGATATGTGTTGATGCTCCTGAAACAGAGCAGCCTGGCTATAAAGAAACTAAAGAATTCCTAGAACATCTTGTTCTTTTTAAGAGTGTAAGACTTGAAAAAGATATAACAAACAAAGATGAATATGACAGACTGTTGAGATATGTTTATGTTAATATTTCAGACACTGAGATATTTGTAAACAAAGAAATAGTAAGGCTTGATTATGGAAAGTTATTTCCTTATCCACCAGATACAAAGAGATGTGGAGAGATTAGTGGTAGTTAGTCTGTCCGAAATGCAAAAGCCCGTGTTGGGATAGGAAGAGGGAAAAACCATCCATCCCGCAGCGCGAATTAGGGAGAAAGAGTTGGGGTTTTTAATATCTTTTTTTCAATAAACCAGCACCTCCTAATTCAATAATTTTTTCAACAAGTCCGTCAACTGGCTTAACATCAGATACTAATGTAATATCAGCTCTTCCTTCTTCTCTTATTCTACTTTTGTCTGCTTTTACAAACTGCAGAAGCTGAACAGCAATGCCGATTCCTTCTTTGAGGTAGGTTTTGAAGCTGTATATCCTTAGTCTATTAGGTGTTACACCAGCTCCTGTCTTATATTGTGATGTTGGTGCACCTTCGATAAGCACACAATTAGCACCAAGATAATTAAGAAGATCGCTTTCTAACTTTAAGTATTCTTCATGTGGAATAAACCCGCCTGTAGAAATAGATGCCCTGTATAGTTGTTTAGTTGCTTTTTCTGCCATTTTGTCTTATTCAGTTTATTTTATTTACATACCAGAACTCTTTTTCCCAGGTAAAATCAAGATGATTTTAGGGTTTTTAAGGTTACTTCTCAGTGCAATAATGCTTAAATATGATCATTTAAGATGCTATTAAATGGTTATGGAAATAATTAGAGGAAAACCCTTAACTCTTGTAAAAATTTCTACTCTAAAAAGTAATCTCTCAGATATTGCACAGAAATATGATTCTAGACTTAAAGAATTTCATTAAAAAAGTATTTCAACTAAATATTATATATTTTAAGAAGATAATAAACATTATTATTTAATGGTATATAAATCAACT
>CAZOGQ010000091.1:0-4630 GCA_964579545.1 Candidatus Woesearchaeota archaeon
TTCATAATCCCACGCTCCATAACTTCCACAATATTCATCTTTCCAACATTCTAATTCACATTCATAGTAATTTCCATCCCAATAACAATCATGGTCTGTTGCCTCATAACCAGAAGGACAATATTCATCATACTCATTCTCATATTTACAACTATCCACTCCAGAAGGAGTTCCTCCTTCACAACCAGAATCATACTCGCATTTTGTTTCAATATCACAACTTGAAGGATCACAAGATCTTGTATAATGTTTTTCATTATCATCACAACTTCCATCACCACAACCCCCAATTTGTTGCCAATCCATACAAACACAAATATTATTCAAAGCTGCTTCAACATCTATTCTTTTCCAGTTTTCAACAGCCACTCCAGCACTTTGCAATGTAGCTAAAATATCTTCAGGATCTAAAGTAGAATCTTTTTCAAGAAGCAGTGCAGCTGCTCCTGCGACGTGAGGAGCTGACATTGAAGTGCCACATTTCTCATTAAATCCTCCATCATTCCATGTAGAAGTAATTTTACAACCAGGAGCTAATAAATCAAGAATTCCATTGTGAGTATTACTAAAACAAGGAATAGTATCCTCATCTGCTGACCAATCTCTACAAGTAATCGGAATCCAATCATAAGGATAACCTTCATAACCATGGTCGGCATCATAAGTCGCACCAACAGAAATTGCATTCGTAGAACAAGCAGGATAATTGATGCCATTATTATAGCCATCATTTCCAGATGCAATTATAACAGGAATATCAGCATTGTATGCATTATTAATTTCTGTATCCACATCATCTGGACATGTTTCTGATCCAGGATAATCCCCCCCATCTCCAATACTTATACTTATAACATTCACTCCTTGACTGCGACACCAATCAATAGCGTTACGTAAATCAGGCCATCCCCCTCTAAGAATATTATCATCATCCAAAACTTTCACAGCATAAATACCAGCATCATAAGCGATTCCCTTGTCGGTTGGATTTCCAGAAGCAATAATACCTGTGACATGAGTTCCGTGACCTTCATCATCTTCTGCAGAATCATCTTGAGCAGTGCCATCTGGACAACAACCATCATCATTATCTCCACAACTGGGAGGATCATCACAACAATAACATTTTTCATCAATTATCTTTCCTACGAGATCTGAGTGATCAGTATCTACACCACTATCAATAACACAAACCTTAACCCCATCACCAGTATATCCCAAGGTGTTCCAAGCGTCATCGGCATTTATTAGGGGGGCACTTTCATCAAGCAAACCGACAGCTCCTCTTTTAGGCCAACCAATCTTCCTCACAGCTTTATTATTAATTAACTTGTCAAATCCTTCTTTTGAAATAAGTCCACTAAAACCATCAGAGTGTTTACTACTCACTTTAATATCATCTTCAGAAAGTGTAGCCAAAACTTCTTCAATTTTTGGTTTAAACCATTCTTCTTTTTGTTTGATTAATTTTATTTTTTCTTCTGTTGTTCCAGTTATTTCAATTCCAGAATTATCTTTTAATCTTACTATAGCCTTAAGCCAAACTTCATCATCTATTATTTTTAAGGTTTGATAATTAGTTTGGTTATGCCATATTGATTCTTCTGCAAATGTTTGATTGTTGAAAACTTTTGGAATTTCTGAATTATATTTGACAAAAGAATTTGGTGTTGTATTATTAGTAGCCGCCGCAATTCCCAAAGTAAATACCATAATAATTGCAATACTAAATATTACTCCACCTCTTTTAAACATTTTATTTTTTATTATTTTTTGACTTATTTATTATCAAATATAATAGTACTATAATGATTAAAACAACAGTTATAATTATCCAGCCCCAATTTTTTAATGAAAAATCTAAACCGACAGCTCCTCTTTTAGGCCAACCAATCTTCCTCACAGCTTTATTATTAATTAACTTGTCAAATCCTTCTTTTGAAATAAGTCCACTAAAACCATCAGAGTGTTTACTACTCACTTTAATATCATCTTCAGAAAGTGTAGCCAAAACTTCTTCAATTTTTGGTTTAAACCATTCTTCTTTTTGTTTGATTAATTTTATTTTTTCTTCTGTTGTTCCAGTTATTTCAATTCCAGAATTATCTTTTAATCTTACTATAGCCTTAAGCCAAACTTCATCATCTATTATTTTTAAGGTTTGATAATTAGTTTGGTTATGCCATATTGATTCTTCTGCAAACTCTCTATCATCAAACACCTTTGTAATATCAGAATCATACTCAACACCAGCTTCACTTACCAAAATCTCTGCACTTACATGATTAACTAAGAAAATACACAAAATAAAAATTCCAAACAATGCTGTTTTTATTTGTTTTTGCATGTTTTAAGTTAAGACATTATACTTTTTAAATTTATTTCACAGCATAAATACCAGCATCATAAGCGATTCCCTTGTCGGTTGGATTTCTAGAAGCAATAATACCTGTGACATGAGTTCCGTGACCTTCATCATCTATACTATCAATTCCCTCCTGCGGATCTAAAGAATTTGGACACCATTCAACAGTACCAGAAACAGGGATAAAATTAGATATATCATAAGCACCAATACGCCCAGCATTATATGGCGGCGCTTCACCAAAATATCCATTTACAACATCGCAAAGATATTTATTGATTCCACAACGAACACAGAAATCTTCACCCAACCCAGATTCATCATCTTTAACAACCAACGTCTCTCCATGTAAACAAGTAAAATCAGAATCTTCTGCATTTGCACAATCAGTTTTCATTGTATTAAATTCTGAAGAGTCTAAACAGAAACTTTCATCAGCATAGCCCTGCCATTTAGTGCTCCTAGCCTCTGCTCGAAGTTTTAATTCCTCTACATTAAGCCCCTCTGCCTTCCCATTCCCACAATTATCTGGGACAGTGGGCTTGCCATCATATCCGCTCTCTCCTCTAAAACCAGTATAGACATGTAGCTCTCCCCTATACCAATCTGCAGCTGAAATTATACTAATATTAATTAGGATTATTATAAGTAGAATATAAATCCATTTATTTCTATTATTAAATTTATTTATCATTTTGTTTTTTAAGTTTACTTATTATAAAACCAATAAATGCCCCCAATAAAATGAAAATTAGTGGAGCTATAATAAATAAATAAACCCATGTCCACCAACTCATAAGGATATATTGTAAATTGAGTGGGAGTGAGATTAAAAAATCTAAACCCGGTATAAACTCGTTCAACAGATATGCTAAAAATCCGATTATAGCCCCAACATAAACTGTTTTTCTTATTTTTTTAAGTAAAAGCAACATAACAATTCATCCACTAAGTAACCCGATAAAGACAGATTTAATTGAAAAACCCAAAAAGAAAACTGGGCGGGGCAAGGTACTGAAGTTTGTAATGCTATAAAAAATATATAAAATCAAGATCAAGATTCCAGACCACATAAATTTCTTTTTTTGTTTTTTAGATAATGGTTTTTTTGATAAGTTTTTATTTACTAAATACAAAACCAATATTACTAAGACCAATATTAAAAATTTTGCAATAATTAATAATATATAATCTATATGCGGCTTTTTCTTTTGAAAAAAGCTTGCCCTTAAAAAGAGCAAGCTCTTGTGTTGTATATTAACCCAACACAGATAATAAAAAGAGGAACAGCAATAAAACCTTTTCTATCAGTAAAAAATATCTTTTCTGAGTATTGGAAGAGCTATTTAGAGACGCATAATGTAAGGGAAATAGAGAAAGCTGAAGTAGAAAAGATGCTTTCTTGTAAGGGAAAGAATAGGGGATGTTTTGTCTACTATTGTGAGAACTGTAAAAAGTATGTTACAGTCCCATTCGGATGCAACTCAAGGCTATGCTCTTGCTGTGGCAAGAGGCATACAGACAGATGGGCAGAAAAACTATCAAAGAAGATTCTTAAAGGAATCTCGCATAAACATTTAACATTTAGTATGCCTAAAATACTCTGGAGATATATTAAAGAGAACAGAAGTTTACAGAAGGAAGTAATGGATGCTTCTTATAAGGCAACCAAAGAGATGTTTTCTTTAACATCAAAGTAAGATGTAACTCCTGGCTTTGTAGCAATACTTCATCCATTTGGCAGGGATTTAATATTCAAACCACATGTTCATGCTTTAACAACAGATGGTGGTTTTAACAAAGAAAACAAATTCATAAAATTAGGAAGATATTTGAGTTATGATACTTTTCATAAAAAGTGGCAATACTATTTACTTACAGAATTAAGAGGTAAGATTCCAAACAACGTTATAGATTACTGCTACATGAAGTATCCTAATGGATTTGTAGCTTACATCAAACCAGAGAAGCTGTATGCAAGCAAAAACCTAATCAAGTACATTGGAAGATACTTGAGACATCCAGCAATAGCGAATTCTAGAATTCTAGCTTATAACAGGGAAGCGGTAAAATTCTATTACGAAGACCATAATAAACTCAAACATTTTAAGATAATGCTTATAGGAGAGTTTATTTCTGCAATCATACAACATATCCCTGAGAAGAACCAAAGATTAGTTAGATATTACGGAGCTTACTCTCGAAGAAAGACAAAAAAGATTAAAATAATGCTTAAACAGTTAACTATAACCTCTAAAATTAGCG
>CAZOGQ010000092.1:0-4618 GCA_964579545.1 Candidatus Woesearchaeota archaeon
TAATCAATAAATACATTAAAAAAATAAATAGGATTTGTAGATATAGGAGCTTGAACATAAGACTTAAGAAAACAAAGAAAGGAACAACTTTCCTGCATGAACTTACAGGAAGGGCAGAGACAAGTGTTGGAGGAGCAAACACTGCGATAACAACTTTAAACCTCTTTAAGGGGACAAGAGATATAATGGATAAAATAACTCACGAACTAGAACATAAAGCAAGAAAAGAAAATAAAAGAACAAGAGAAAAATAAAAATAAGCTAAAAACATAAAATAATCAACAATATAAAAATAAATAATGAAACAGATAAGATAAACGCCATGTAATATTACAGATAATAAATAAAATACAAATAACAAAATAAAATAGATTAATAAAACTAAATTAAAAACAAATAATAAATTAAAACAATTAATAAACAGAAGCAAAATATCACATAATAGAATGAGTACTAAAAAAATAATATTAGAGATAATAAATGAGTTAGATAAATATAAAGAAAGATAAATAATAAATATAATAATATAAAATTAACTTAATAAGATAATATAACTAAAACATCAAAAAAACATAGAATATTAATAAATAATAAAATAATACTGGAAAAACAAAATGTTAAAGAAAAAGAAAATAAGAGAAAGAGGCAAATTAAAGCTGGGCAGATATTTTCAAGAACTTAAGGAAGGAGATAGAGTTTCAATTATCAGGGAACTTTCTCAAAAAGCCCCCTTTCCCTTTAGAATTCAGGGTAGGGCAGGAGTGGTTGAAGGCAAAAGAGGAAGTAATTATATTATCAAATTAAAGGATTATGATAAAGAGAAAAGATTTATAATACATCCAATCCATTTAAAAAAGTTGAAATAATATAAATTTAAAAATAAGATAAATTTAAATATTCAAGGGTAGAAAATGATAAAAAATATGAAACCATTAAGTCTTGTAGAAGCCCGTGAGCTGACAGGAATTAAGGGAAATAAAGATATGGAAGGTTTTATAAAAAAATTCGCGAAAATGAGCAAAAAAAATGTTATAAAGCTTAGAGAAGAACTTGAAAAAATTGATATGCTTAAGTTAAAATCCGAACATATCGCGAAAATAATAGACTTATTGCCAGAAGATAGCTCCGATCTGAATAAAATCCTGACAGACATTAGTTTAACTGAAAATGAAACAAATAAAATACTTGAAATCATTAAAAAATATATATAAAAAAAATGGAAAAAGAAGAATATGCTATTGTTTTAGATTACTTACCCCATGGCTATCCTCTAGAAAGAAAAATGCTTCCTATAGCCCAAGCTATAGGAAAGAAAAATTTCACACTTCTTCAGCTTGTTCCTAGGCGCGGCATGAGTTTAAAATTAAAGGAATTAGTTTATATTGGTGAAGGAAAAAGAGATAAGATATATTATATTGTTGGTAAACTCCCAAAAGAAAAATTAACAGAAACTGCAAAATCACAGATATCAGAGTTTGTGCAAGAAGCTGTTAAAGAAAATGCTGGAAAATTTTTGGATTTTTTCAATGAGGCAGAAGCAATAAATACAAGGCTGCATCAACTTGAATTAATACCAGGTTTCGGTAAGAAACATACTAAAGAGGTAATAGAAGAAAGAAAGAAAAAGAAATTTGAGTCTTTTGAAGACATAAAAAAGAGACTTCCCCATTTGCCAGAGCCAAGAAAAGCAATAGAAAAAAGACTGATACATGAATTGACAAGCAGAGAAAGAAATAATTTATTTATAAAATGAAAACAAAGGAAAGAAAAGAAGAAAAACCTCCAGAAGATAAAAAGAAGATAGAAGAGATTAGTTTGATTAGGATAATGGAGTTTGATATCCCTGGAAATAAAGATGTTTATACTGGTTTGACAAAAATAAAAGGAGTTTCTTGGAGTTTATCAAATGCTATATGCAATATATTAAAGATCGATAAAAAAAGAAAAATCGGTTCTTTAAAAAAAGAAGAGGTTTTAAGGATAATTAATTTAATCAAGGTTCCAGAAATAATTCCCAATTTTATGTTAAACAGAAGAAGAGATCTCGAGAGTGGGAAAGATACACATCTTGTTGCTTCTAGTCTAGAGCTACAAAAAGAATTTGACATTAAAAGACTAAAAAAAGTAAGATCTTACCGTGGTTTGAGACATGCTTTAGGACAGCCAGTCAGGGGACAGAGAACGAGAAGCCATTTTAGAAAAAATAAATCTGTAGGAGTAGCAAAAAAATCCAAAAAAGGAAAAAAAGGTTAGTTAAATTAAAATGTTAAAAAAACACAAAAAGTACAAGAAACCGAGAAAATTATATGATAAAACAAGGATTATAGAAGAAAACGAATTGTTAAAGAACTATGGTTTAAAGAATAAAAAAGAGATATGGAAAGCAAAAGCTTCTATAGATAAAATAAGAAGAAGAGCAAAAAAATTAATTACTTTCTCTGTAGAAGATCAAAAAAAGTTTTTTGAAAAACTTAATAAAATGGGCTTTGATGTGGAAAAAATAGCAGATGTTCTTGCTTTAACAACAGAAGATTGGCTGAAGAGAAGACTACAGAGTATTCTTGTTGAGAAGAGAATAGCAAAAACTGCCAAACAAGCAAGACAGTTTATAGTCCATAAAAATATTGCAATTAAGAAAAGTGTAATTAATGTGCCTTCTTATGTTGTTTCAGTTGATGAAGAAAAAAATATAGAATTTACTGGTAAGCCACTTGAACAGGAGAAGAAACAAAAAATAGGAGAGAAAAATGTCTAAAGAATTAAAAAAAGCTGGTAAAGAAGGAATTGTTTATATTTATACTTCGTTTAACAATACTATAGTTCATATAACTGATCTAAGTGGCCAGACAATATCTAGATTTTCTGGTGGTATGATAACAAAACATGATCGGTTGAAGGCTAATCCCACTGTTGCAATGTTTGTTGCTAAAAGAGCTTCTGAAAAAGCAAAGGATTCTGGCATTTCATCTTTATATGTTAGAATACGCGCTAGAACAGGAAGTCCTGGCCCTGGGCCAGGAGCACACGCAGCAATAAAAAGTCTTTCAAGAGAAGGATTTAAAATAATAAGTATTGTTGATTCAACAAGAGTTGCAAGAGGTGGGCCTAAGAAAAAAGGAGGCCGACGGGGTAGGAGAGTTTAAAAACCTAAGATATTAAATAAAAAAAGATAAAATGGCAAATTTAATAAAAAAATCAGAAGAGAAAATAATTTTTTCTATTATTGTAAACCAAACTCTGGCTAATGCTATAAGACGTTCTGTCAACGAAATTCTAACTCCGGCAATAGAGACCGTTGAGTTCTATAAGAATGATTCTGTGTTGTATGATGAGATAATAGCTCATAGACTTGGTCTTATTCCTTTAAAAAAAGAAAAGTTAAGGGAGATTGACAAATGTTCTTGTAAAGGAAAAGGATGTAGTAAGTGTTCAATTGACCTGAAACTTAAGGCAAAAGGTCCTTGTACAGTTTATTCAGGGGATTTAAAAGGAAAAGCAAAAATCATCTTTGAAAAAATGCCTATTATTATTCTTGAAAAAGACCAGGAGCTTGAACTTGTTGCAAGAGTAAATGTAGGAAGAAGTTTAGACCATGCAAAATTTTCTCCTGGCATGATTTATTATCATAATGTAGCAGAAATAGAAATAAATAAAGAGTGTGATTTATGCAAGGCATGTGTAGAAGCTTGTCCAAGATCAGTACTTTCTGGAGATAAAAAAATAGAAATTAAGGATGTTTATAAATGCGATTTATGCGAGGCGTGTGTTGAAGAATGCAAAAAACATGGAAAGAATGCAATAAAAATTAGGCCAGGAAAAGAAATAATATTCTTTATCGAGTCTTTTGGCCAAAGTGATGCAAAGTCAGTTTTTATTGATGCTATAAACGCTCTGGCTGTTAATCTGAAAGACCTAGCCAAAAAAATATAAAAACAACTAAACAAACAAATTTTAAAGTGTTATTTTACTGTATAAATGTATGCGGGAGTGCCGGAGCGGTCAAACGGGACACGTTAAGGCCGTGTTGGCTTAGTGCCTGCGCAGGTTCAAATCCTGTCTCCCGCATATTTGATATCAAAATCTAGAAAGAAAAAAGAGATATTGCATTTTTTTTTGACATTGATTCTAAATTATCACACATCTTATATTTTATTCAATAATAAAATACTTTAATTTTATCTTCATTTCAACAGGAGACGAAATCCACACAAATGTTATGAACCAATATACAGATGTTAATGCGGTATCTCCACATAGAAATTTTTAAACTTCAGAATTCCACTCGTTTGTGGCTAGTGGTTTTAAAGAATGAGTGGAATCCAGGGAGCTTCAGGAACAAAGTTCCTGAGAGTGCTCGGAAATCAAAGATTTCCGAAATGCTCAAAAACCATTCGGAGAATGGCATTTACATGCCAACAGTCTATGACTGGTGGTTTTTGACATTTTATTTTATTAAAAACCCGTAATTATTTATTAATCTGATTAAGTAGACAGCAATTAAGAACATCCCCTAACTGATTATTAATTTATATTATAGTAAAGGACGTAAGTAATTTACTAAAATAGCGCCTTTACTAGATAGAAAAAGACATAAAATGGGTAAAAACTAATGTCTTTT
>CAZOGQ010000093.1:0-4572 GCA_964579545.1 Candidatus Woesearchaeota archaeon
TTCCAACAAGACGAAGCTTAACTCTAAAATCCTTATCTCTGAGATTTTTAAACTGCCGATACTCTGAAAGATCAGTAGGGTGTATTATTTTATCTTTACATTTTGGACACTGAACTGCTCGAAGCAAGAAGCCATCTTTTTCAACCTCTGTTTTTGACATTTTCTTGCCACATTTCTTACATAAAATTATATTATCAAAAATATCTGTCATTTTTTATTTTGTATACAAATTGTATGTATTCAGTTTGTATATACACTTAGTGTATACGTGGCTTTTTAAATGTTCCGGTTCGCAAATTTGCGAAACATTTAATTATGTCAGAAATGCATTGCGAAAACCACATCCTTTAGGATGTGGATGAGCATTTCTGAGCATCCAGAAATCCAAACAAACCACACACTTTAGTGTGTGGTAAAACTCAAGGATTTCTTGATTTTCTAATTTCTAGAATTCTTCACTCTTTCTGTAAGTTTTCCGTGATATTTTATTGTGGAAACATATATAAATGCAGTTGCAAAATTAAGAGCAGGGTTCGTATCTTGTTTTAAAAAACATTGGTTTTTATGAACATAAGCTGTTAAAGCCGAACATAATGTTGAAGCTACATATCCTGTTACAACCCCTGCTCTACTTGGATCATCTAATTTACCACGTACTCTCTAAATAGTATTTCTCATAAGCTAACTAATTCCAGTTTTATTATAAAACCAATAAAGACTCTTACAACTCTTTCATTTAAGTAATCATAAGTATCACTGACTTTATCTTTTGTATCTTTAATAAAATCGACAAGATTCATGCTTTTTTCAAGAATGCAGGTTTTGTAAGTTTTGTTGAAATGCTTACTAGTTCGACAGATTTAGATTAGAATAAGTTCTTTTTCCATGTAAGTAACAAGAAACTTACCATGTTTTATTTTTTTAACAATATTGAAATTATTTTTTAAGAAAAATTTAGGTGCTTTCAAGTAAGTATGCAAAAAAAGTTTTTTAATTCTTCTTCTTTTAGCTTCTTTTTCTATTCTTTTTAAAATAAGCGTGCCAATTCCTTTGTTCTGATATCTTGGTAAGATATACATAGTTCTAACTTGATTTTTATTTAATGCACCTATGCCAAGTATCTTACCATTTTTTTCACAAATAAAGTAGTCTCTTCTTTTCATTCTCTCAATTAATTCTTCTGTAGTTGAGCTAGATTTGATATTGTTTTTTGCTCTCTTACTTATTTCTTTGCTCTGATTTACACAAACTTCAATTATTTTACTACACTCTTCTACATCTTTTTTTCTAAATTTTCTTATCATTTTATTCAATATCCCTCTTTTAAGAATGCAGGTTTTATAAGTTTTGTTGAAATGATGGCTATGTGTAAAAAATAAGCTTATTTGTTTTTTCATCTTTAATATTCCCATATGCTTTGTGAAAGGGGGCTCTCCAATCCCAACAAAAATTCCTATTGTTCCTGTTACAAATCTTATTGGAACTGAAAATGCTAATGTATAAAGATGATCTACAAAGGTCTGGTTGTGTTGCAGTATAAACTATAGGAGCTAGCCCTATTGCTATCGGAGCACTTATCATAGCCATAGTTTCTCTCTTACTCCAACCATGTTTTCGTACAATATCAAAAATTTCTCTTACTAAATATAACCGATATAGAACATTCCATTATAAACTTCCTTATTGTAACCCTGTTTGTGTAGTAACAATACAAACATTTAAAAACGTTTATAAACTAACTATCTTAGATTATAATATCAAAATGGGAATCAAATATAAAGATATAGAAAAACAAGAAAAGCCTAAAAATACTCTCGACAAAATATGGAATTTTTTATGGAAGGACAATAGTCTGTTAGGCTGGATTTGTTCATTTCTTGTAGCTTTTTTATTTGTAAAATTCATTATTTTTCCTTTATTGTCTTTAATTTTAGGAACTTCTCTACCCCTTGTTGTTGTTGAAAGTTATAGTATGCACCATCAAGGAAGTTTTATTGGTAGTGTAATTCAAGATAAAAATCATTTTGATTCTTGGTGGCAGTCTGTAGGAGACTGGTATGAACAAAAAGGAATAGAAAAACAAGAAACTTCTAAATGGAGCTTTAAAACAGGATTTGATAAAGGAGATATTATGGTAATCAAAGGCAAGGAACCAGAGCAACTTAAAAAAGGAGATGTGATTGTGTTTAATGCAGGAGAAAAACATCCTATAATACATAGAATTGTTAAAGTAGAGTTAATGTCTGATGGTGAAAGAGTTTTTTCGACAAAAGGAGATAATAATCTCGGTCAGTTAATTTCTGAGAAAAACATCCCAGAAAATGCAATAATCGGCAAAGCTGTAGTCAGAGTACCAAAACTTGGCTGGATAAAGCTTGCGTTTGTTGAGTTTATTAATTTTTTTAGAGGTTAGAACACTGAATACTTGTCTTTTTCTCCTCTCTTGAGTTAATGCAAAGGTTTAAAAAACTCTTTTTTCTTAACAAAAAATGGAATTTTGTCCGAAGTGTGGTAGTGTCCTTGTAGAAAAAAGAAAAAATTTTGGCTGTATTAATTGTGGCTATTCTTTTAAAGGAAAACTTAAGATAGAAGCAAAAGAGCAGATGCCCAAAAAACAAATTACAGCAGTTATAAAAGATAAAGATACCGATGTTTTTCCAAAAACCTCTGCTGTCTGTCCAAAATGCGGTTTTGGAGAAGCTTATTTTTGGTCTGCCCAGACCCGTGCAGGAGATGAAGCTGAAACTCGTTTCTTTCGCTGTGTGAAATGTAAGCATACCTGGAGAGAGTATCGTTGAAATTTTTTTCTAAACATTTTTAAATTCCCTCTTCTTGTTATTTATTGAAGGACCTGTAGCTCAGCTTGGTTAGAGCACCGGACTCTTAGCAGGACCGAGGTTTCATACCTCCTAGACAATGAGGGAAATCCGGGTGTCGGGGGTTCAAATCCCTCCAGGTTCATTTCAATCTTAAAGAATGAAAAATAAGAAAATTGAAATTGACATAAAGAAAAAAACCAACAACAATGCGGGTTCGAGTTGCCTCTACGGAAATCCCGTTCCCAGCGCACAAACTATGCTTAAATGGAAAACAAAAACTTTCAAAGAGTTTTAGAACAGATTGAAAAAAATAAAGAAAACATAATTATTGTAGAAGGAAAGAGAGACAAAAAGAGCATGCAGGATCTTGATTTTAGCAACATATTTGTTTTAAATCAAGATGGCAAATCTATTTACGAAAAAATAGAACAAATTGAGGAAATTGCAGGCAAGAAAAAAATCTGCATTTTAAATTGATTTTGATAAAAAAGGCAAGAAACTATATCTGCAGTTAAGAAAAGAACTTTCAATTAGAAGAGTTAAACTTGATGGCTCTTTAAGAGCTGCGCTCTTAAAATTAAATCTTGATTATATTGAGTCTTTATCAAGATCTATGGATAAACTGATTATTGAAAATAATATAATTAGAAAAAAATGAAAATATATCATAAGAAAAAAACTATTCTAATCTTTTTCTAAAAACACTTTTAGTTTTTCTAGTGCTTTTCTTCTCATACTTATCTTGTTTTTTTGTTCTTTACTCATTTCAGCAAAACTCTCTGAGAACCTTTCTGGCTGAAAAATAGGGTCCCAACCAAAATTAGAGTCGCCTTTTGGCTCAACGATTTTACCAGAAACAGTGCCCTCGAAGAAATAAATCTCCTTTTCTGATCTGGCATAACCAATAATTGTTTTTGCCTCTGCTTCTCTGCCCATATTTTTTGCAATTTCATAAAGACCCCCATTTCCAATTGTTTGTAAGAACCATTTTATAAGTGGACCAGGCAGTCCATTTAAGCAGTCGATATACAAAGATGTATCTTCAACAATAAACTCTCCTTTTTTGTGTTTTAGCGCACTTGTAAGTTTCTTTCTTATAATTTTATGAGCATCAATATCTTGAATCTCAGGCAAGTCAATATTAAGTTGTTTAAGTTCGACATTATCTAAAATAGATTTAACTTCTTCAAATTTGTTTTTATTTCCTGTTATGAAGCGGAGGGTCACATACTCTTAATTTATCAAACAAATTTAAATCTTTGCATGTAAAATTATATAAACCATATTTCTTTTTTCTATTAATAAAAAAATGAAAAAAGAAATCCGCATACTTGGCATTGATGATGCGCCATTTACACGGAAAGACAAGGAGGTTCTTGTAGTATGTACAATTTATCGTGGCGGCAATTTTATTGATGGCTTGTTGTCTTTTAAAGTTAAAAGAGACGGAGATGATGCAACTTTAAAACTAACTAAAGTATTAAATAAAACCAGGCATAAAGCTCAACTCCAATATATTATAATTGACGGTATTTGCCTTGCAGGTTTCAATATTGTTGATGTACAAGAAGTTTGGAAAAAAACAAGATTGCCTGTGATTGTTATAATGCGAAGAAAGCCGGATATGGGTAAGTTTTTTAGTGCTTTAGAAAAAGCAGATAAAAAAAACAAAAATAAAAAAATAAAATATGTTAAGAAAGCAGGCAAAATTTATCCAATGATAATTCATAAAAACAAAATATGGGTTCAACTT
>CAZOGQ010000094.1:0-4500 GCA_964579545.1 Candidatus Woesearchaeota archaeon
CTGGATTTTTTTTCAACAATTCAGAAAATTTCATTTTTTTTGTTATTTTTTTTCCTGCTATTTTCATTCTTCTTTGTCCTCATCAAAATGCTCTTTCTCAATATCTTCGTATCTTAGTCCATCTTCTTCAAGCTCTTCTTCACACTCTGCTTCATTTTTCATGTTACATGCATGTTCTTTAAAATTGTCTTTCATTTTGACTTTTTCTCCATAATTAATTTATCATCTTTGTTAGGATAATACTTTCTTTTAATTCCAGAAACATAAAAACCAAATTTATTATACAAGGCAATGGCAGGAAAATTTTTTGCCCATACAGATGTTTTTACTTTGTTTGTTTTTTCCTTTGATAATCTAATCGCGTATTTAAGAAGTTTTGTGCCAATTTCTTTGCCCTGGTAACTTTTTATAACAGATAGAAAATCAAGATAAGCTATTTTATCCTTGTAAGTCAAAACAAAATATCCAATTGCTTTATTTTTATTTTCTAATATGTAAATTAAAGCCTTTGTTTTAAATAATTTTTTTGCATTATTTAATTCTTTTTTCTTACTTTCTTTCCACTTGTAGCCACTATTAATTTCAATTTTAGCTATTTTTTCTGTATCATTTAATCTAGCTTTTCTTATTTTCATTTTATCCAAAAGGACTTATTTTTCTTAATTTTTTTATAATTTTAGGTAAGACAGTAAGGAAATAATCAATTTCCTCTTCTGTATTTTGCCTGCCCAAACTTAATCTTATTGAAGTATTAGCTTGTTCAACAGGCAAGCCAATTGCTTGTAGAACGTGACTTGGCTCTAAGTTTTTAGATGAACAAGCAGAACCTGTAGATGATGAAATGCCCTTAGCATCTAAATAACCACCAAGTGCTTCTCCTTCAATATTCATAAAAGAAATATTAATATTATTGCATAATCTTTTATTACCTACTGGTCCGTTTAATTTTGTATTTGGAATTTGCAAGATTTCTTTAATTAACTTATCTCTTAATTTTAACATTTGTTGAATGTATTTTGTCTTGGCTAGTTTAACAGCTTTTGCAAAGCCGACAACTCCTGGAATATCTTCTGTTCCGCTTCTTAATTTAAATTCCTGGCCACCACCATGAGCTATTGGAGTTATTTTCACTCCACGCCGAATAAATAACGCGCCAACTCCTTTTGGTCCATGAATTTTATGAGCATTTAATGTAACAAGATCAAGATTCTGTTTCCTGACATTTATTTTTGTTTTTGTATAACTTTGGCAAGCATCAGTATGAAACAAGACATTTTTTTCATGGCATATTTTGCCTATTGCTCCTAAATCCTGAATTGTGCCAATTTCATTATTTCCATGAATTATTGAAACAAGAATTGTTTCATGTGTTATTTCTTGTTCAAGCTCTTTAAGATTAATAAAACCTTCTTTATTCACATCAAGAAAAGTGACTCTTGCTCCTTGGCTTTCTAACCACTTGCAGGCATTTAAAACACAATCATGCTCTATTCTTGTTATAATTACATGAGGCTTCTTATCTTTATTTTGCATTTCTTTTTTCTTTGTGAAAAATAAACCTTTTACAGCTAGATTATTGCCTTCTGTCCCACCTGAAGTGAATATTATTTCATCTGACTTGGCTCCAATAGACCTTGCAATACTTGTTCTCGATTCTTCTAAAGCTCTCTTAGCTTCTTGACCGAGTAAATGTAAGGAAGAAGCATTTCCGTATTTCTCTGCGAAATATGGTTGCATGGCTTTTAAAACCTCTCTCGCAACAGGGGTTGTTGCGGCATTGTCTAAATATATGCGTTTCATTTTATTTACCTTCCCTTAAAACATGACATATTTTACAGAACTTTTTCTCGTGCTCGTCTAATAATTTTAATATAGGAAGGATTGTTTCTTTATTCAGTCTGTATATCCTATTCTTCCCCTGTTTGTTTACTTGTACAATATTGCATTTCCTTAAACATGCAAGAGCATGAGATAGCTTACTTTGTTCTATTTGCATTTTCTCTGCAAGTTGATTTACAGAACAAGATTTTTCTTTTAATAGAGAGACAATTTTTATTCTTAAGGGATTTGCAAGATTCTTGAAGAATATATAGTAGGTTCCCATTTTATTCTCTTTTTAATATGAAGCAATACTCATATGAAACAAAATTCATATGAGTATTTAAATGTTTCGGTCTTAAAACTGCTATTTTATAGAGAAAAGAGTTTTTTAACTCACTTTTATTGCATCAACTGGACAGCCTTCTTCAGCTTCCTTAGGGCAGTTTCCTTCTACTGAACTGCCTTTTACAACAGCTTTGCCATCTTTTAATGCAAAATTTTTGGGGCATGTTGATTCACAAACTCCACAACCAATACACTTTTCTTTATCAATTGTTATTTTCACCATTTTTCCTCAATTATTAATTATTATTTGGAAATTTCAAGATTTTATTTTCAATAGTTTTAGCCCATCTCCCTGATTCTGGAGATTTTAAAAATTGTCTCAAAATTTCTTCTGTTTTTCCATCATCTTTAGATAATTCATATCCTCGATGGCATAGTAAAAAAGGTTGAGAGTATGCATGAATAAATAAAAAATCCTCCCCATTATGTTGAATTGGTATCTGAGCTATACGAGCCATAATATTACCATAAGCAAAGGGAAGTCTTTTATTTATTTTTCCAGCAAAATTTTCATCAGTTACTTTAAGAGACCAATAACCATCTTTTTTTCCAATTGCTACTCTCCCATACATAACTCCCACCATTTTTTCTGATTTATTATATTTATTTTGTTAATCAAATACAATAAATAAGATATTTAAATGTTTCTGGTTTATCATTAACATGAATAAAAGAAGATTAGAAGAGATTGTATCTTTATTCATGGTACTGGTGCTCCTTTGTATTCAGATTATTGTTTAGGAGATTTAGTAGTAAATAATCATTATGTACGAGTAGAAGTTAATGATAATACAATAAATTGTTATGTTATGAATGGTGAAGATCTACAAATAGCTAATTTTACAAGGACAATGTATGTTTGCGGCAACAACATCAAAGAACCAGGAGAAGAATGTGACGGAACAGATGATTGTGGATGTCTTGGTTTATGCCAAGAAGATTGTACATGCTATAATCCTTGTGGAGATGGATATTGTGATGGTTTTATTGGAGAAGATTGCAGTGCTTGCCCAGATGATTGTATTTCTGGACAGTTTGCAGTATGTGGTGATACAATATGCCATGGTTCTGCATTAGGTGAAACTTGTAGTTTCTGTTCATTAGATTGTATATCTGGCACAATACTAGGAGGAACTTGTTCTGCTTCTTGCAGTAATGTTTAGGATACTCAAAATCCAGACTGTCAGCAGCCAGACTGTAGCGCTTGCCATAAAGGAATTTGCGATGGAATATGTCATCCAGTTAAAGACTTACTTGGCTGTCCTGATTGTCCTTAATCTTTTTTAGTCAAAAAAATACTCTAAAACTTTTCTCGCCTCTTCTTGGTTATCTACCCTTTCATAACCCCTGCCTTCTAATAAAAAAGCCTGAGTATTTATATGAACAAATAAAAAACTTTCATTGCCAGAAATAATTGGTATTTGTGCTATGATATCACCATATAAAACAGACAATCTTAAGTTTGTTTTATCTGCTAATTCTTTGTCAGTAACTTTAAGACAAATATATTTGTTTGCTGAATCATATTTAAGACCCATTTTGATAAATAAGTGAGATTACTTATGAATTTTTGTTTTCTACAGAGTATACAACGAAGCGATACCTTTAAAAACAATAAAACCTATATAAGTTTAATAAAATGAGTACAGAAGCATTATTTTCATTATTTCCGATATTTACAATTATCTTATTTGCAGCAATTCTTTTAACATTATTTTATTATTTTATGGTCCAACATAAAAAGTTTTGGGATATATTTCTTTTGTTATTTCTCTTGTTTATTCTTTGTTTTGTATTTACTATTTCAGCTTAACATATTAATCGAAACCTTTAAAAATAAGTTTTTCTGTATAATATTATGATATTGCTTTGGATAATTATTGCGCTGATTGCATTGATTGTGATTATTTTTGTTTCATACTTTAATAGGTTCGCTGTTTTAGGAAATAGAATTGATAATAGTTTAGCGCAGATTGATGTTCAACTGCGGAAAAGAGCAGATTTAGTGCCGAACCTTGTAAAGACAGTTAAGGGTTATGCAAAACATGAAAAAAGAATTATGGAAAGTGTTACAAAAGCACGAACTGAGATGCTAAAAACAGATAATATTAAAGACAGAGTAAAAGCAGGAAATCAATTACAAAAAGCAATAGGTAGGATTTTCGCTATTGCAGAAAATTATCCGCAACTTAAAGCAAATGAAAATTTCTTGCAATTACAACAAGAATTATCTGCAATAGAAGATAAAGTTGCTTATTCTAGACAGTTTTACAATGATAATATACTTGACTTTGATAATAGTATAAAAGTATTTCCAGGAAAATTATTTGCATC
>CAZOGQ010000095.1:0-4479 GCA_964579545.1 Candidatus Woesearchaeota archaeon
ATCGCTTGACAATGCAAAAAAATACATTGAAACAGGCAAACTCGGAGGAAAAGGAAGTGAGACACATAAAGCATCTGTTATTGGTGACACTGTTGGAGATCCTTTAAAAGATAGTGCAGGACCCTCACTTAATATACTAATAAAAATAATGGCAATTTCTTCTCTTGTTTTTGCAATTTTATTTTAAATGAAAACTAAAAAATGGAAAAAAGAAAGCAGGAAAAAAATGAAAAAAAGAGAAAGGCAAAAAACAGGTAAATTAATTATAAAAAAAGGGGGTAAATTCTGGCCTTCTAAAGAAATGAAAAAAATTTCTTTAGTAAATGAAAGTATTTATGAAGAGGGGAAAAATCCCAAAGCTCTTTGGAATAAGCTTGCAAAAGAGCTTTTTTGGTATAAAAGATGGACAAGAATTTATGAAGAAAAACTTCCAAATTTTAATTGGTTTATTGGAGGAAAGACAAATTTATGTTATAATGCAGTTGATAAACATATTAAAATTGGTAAAGGAGATAAGACTGCTTTAATCTGGATACCAGAACCAACAGATCAAAGGCCCTTATTTTTAAGTTATTCTGAACTACAAGAACAAATAATTAAATTTGCTAATATTTTAACAAGTTTTGGCTTAAAAAAAGGAGATGTCGTAATGATTTATTTACCAATGATTCCTCAAACTTTAATTTCCATGTTAGCTTGTACTAGGCTTGGCATTATCCATTCTGTTGTTTTCTCTGCCTTCTCATCAGAATCACTAAAAAAAAGAATTAAAGATTGTGAACCAAAACTGCTTATCACGGCAGATGGTTACTATCGTCGTGGAAAAACCATGAATTTGAAAAAAAATGTTGGGGGTGCAATTAAAGGCACAAATCTGAAAAAAGTGATTTTTGTAAAACGGCTAGAAAAATCAAGTTTCAGTTTGAGAAGCAAGCCAGGAAAGAAATATTATTGGTGGTATAAACTAATGCAACAAGCAGAAGAAACTAGAAAAACAAAAACACTGGATTCAGAATGCGTTCCTCTTGATAGCAAAGATATTTTATTTATTCTCTATACTTCTGGAACAACAGGAACTCCAAAAGGTATAATGCACTCAAATGGCGGTTACCTTGTAAAGGCTTACTGGACAACAAAACTACTTTTTAATTTGCGTGAAGAACAAGAAAACATAATATGGTGCACAGCTGATATAGGCTGGATTACTGGCCATACATATACTTGTTATGGTCCTTTATTAAATGGAGCAACAACTATAATTTACGAAGGTTCTCCTGACTGGCCAAGCTTTAATAGATTTTATGATATTATCGAGAAACAGAAAGTTAATGTTTTTTATACAGCCCCTACTCTTCTTAGAATGTTAATGGCTAAAACAAAGCCAAAATACAGGTTCAAATCTCTAAGGATACTTGGTACTGTAGGAGAGCCAATAGACAAAGCAACTTGGCTTTGGTATTTTAAAAATATTGGAAAAAGACGCTGTCCTCTGCTGGACACGTGGTGGCAAACAGAAACAGGTGGCATACTTATAAGCTCATTGCCTGGAATAGGTCCGTTTATTCCTTGTGTTACAGGTAGAAGTTTTCCAGGTATTCGGCATTCTGTTGTTAGTGAAAAAGGCAAAAGAATGAAAACAGGGAAAAAAGGTTTTCTTATTCAAAATTCGCCATTTGCTCCTGGAATGTTAACTGGAGTATGGAAAAATAAAAGAAGATATAGAAAACAGTATTGGAGCCAAATTAAAGGGAAATATTTTACAGGGGACGGAGCTTTCCAAGACAAACAAGGAAATTTTAGAATTACTGGCAGAGTTGATGATGTGCTTAAAGTAGCGGGCCATAGAATGAGCACCGCTGAAATTGAAAATGCAATAAATAAAAATAAAAAAACAATTGAAAGTGCAATAATTGGTAAGGCAGATAAAATAAAGGGAGAGGTACCAGTTGCATTTGTTGTTGTTAAACCGGGAACAAAGATTAAAAAATCATTTGAAAAAAAACTCCAGAAACAGGTTATGAAAGCAATCGGGCCTATTGTCAAAATATCTGGATTTTATTTTGTTTCTGATCTACCAAAAACTCGAAGTGGCAAAATAATGAGAAGAATTTTAAAAAATCTAATGTTAGGTGAAAAAATCACAGATACCTCAACACTTGTGAATCCACAAAGCGTGAAAGAAATTGAAGGTGTGTTGAAAGGGAAGTGAAAAATATATCCTCCACTACAATCATCTTTATAAATTTCTTATTTTATATAAGTATGCAAAAAGATATTTATTTTTAAAATGGCTAAATTTAAATTTGCTCATATGGCTGATTGTCATCTTGGCTCTTGGCGACATCCTAGCCTTCAGGAGTTAAATATTGAAAGTTTTAGAAGAGCAATAGATATATGTATTAAAGAGCAAGTAAATTTTATTGTTATTTCGGGCGACCTCTTTGATTCTGCTTATCCACCAATTGAAATTTTAAAAGAAACTTTCTCTCAGTTTAGAAAACTTCACGACAAGAAAATTAAGTGTTTTATTATTGCTGGAAGCCATGATTATTCTGTTTCTGGTAAAACTTTTTTAGATGTTCTAGAGAAAGCAGGATTTTGTAAAAATGTTTATAATGCAGAAGAAAAGAAAAAGGAAAATTCAAATGAGGTAGATGAAATAATCCTGCTGCCAACTATTTATGAGAATATTGCTTTCTACGGCTATCCAGGCAAAAAATCAGGATTAGAAATTCCTGATCTACGCAAAATAAAACTACAAGAAGCTCCTGGCTATTTTATTGTTACATACAACAATTACAGGAGCTAAAGGTTCACTTCCAATAGATTCAATAGATGAAAAAGCCCTTCCTGAAGCAGATTATTATGCTCTAGGCCACTTACATATAGAATATAAACAAGACAAATTCATTTATGCTGGCCCGATTTTTCCAAATAATTTTGAAGAACTTGAAGAACTACAACAAGGAGGTTTTTATATTATTGAAGTTGATAACTTCTCATTAAATTACAAAAAAGTAGATATAAAATTAAAACAGGTGCTTCCTTTGTGTGTTGAAATAAATGATGCACTAACAGCCCATGACAAGATTGTTACTGAACTGAATAAACAGGATATTAATGATAAAATTGTTTTATTGAGAGTTGAAGGCAAGCTACGGCGGGGAAAGACATCTGATATTAGATTCTCAGATATAGAAAATTCTATCAAAGAAAAAGCCTTCGCTTTTTTAAAAAATACTTCTGGAATTAAAGCACCAGAATCTGATATAAAAATAGAGATTGAGGACACAGAAAAAATAGAAGAAACAATTATTAAAAAATACATACAAGAAAACCCTTCTAAATTCAATAAATTAATGCTTCAATTACTGCCTGTATTGGAAATTGAAAAACAAGAAGAAGAAAGAACAGTAATTTTTGAAACTCGCTTACTTGAAGAAGTGAGAAAGATACTGGAATTTTAATAAAAAATTAGAATCATAAAAAGATGTTATTGAAAAAAATAAAGTTGGAGAATATAAGAAGTTATAAGAATGCAGAAATTGAGTTTCCTGAAGGCTCTACTTTAATATCAGGAGATATTGGTTCTGGAAAAACCTCTGTCTTATTAGCAATTGAATTTGCTCTTTTCGGTTTACAACCAGGCCAGCGAGGTTCTTCTCTTTTGCGGAATGGTGAAAAGGCCGGGCGGGTTGTTCTTGAATTTCAGGTTGATGGCAAACAAATTATTATTGAACGGGCATTGAAAAGAGGAAGAACAATAAGTCAGGGTAAAGTCAGTATAGAAATAGAAGGAAAAAGGCAAGATACTTCTATACTTGAATTGAAAAACCACGTTCTAAGTATTTTAAATTATCCTACTGAATTTAGAAAAAAAACAAATATGTTGTATAGATTTACTGTTTACACGCCCCAAGAAGAAATGAAGCAAATTATCCTTGAGAATAGAGAAACAAGACTCAATACACTAAGACATGTATTTGATATTGATAAATACAAAAAAATTAAAGAAAATACAAGTATTGTGACAAGCAAATTAAGGGAAATAAAAAGAAATAAAGAAGGAATGGTATCTGATTTAGCTAATAAACAGAAGTCATTAAACGAAAAAAAACAAATACTGCAGGATATAATAAGCAAGGTTTCTGAAAAAGAAAGGGAATTAGAAGAAACAACAAAAAAAAGACAGGAAATTGAAAAGAAAAAAATAGAATTAGAAGAAAAAATAAATGAGAAAAACAAGCTTTCTGGCGAAGTAGACAAAGCAAAAGTCATGATTCTTGGCAAGAAAGAAATGATATATTCTATAGATACTGATATCAAAACTTTAAATATAGACATAAATGAAATTTCAAAAATAAAATTCGATACTAACGAAATTAATAAAACAGTGGAAAGAATTGAGAAAAATAAAGAACAAGAAAAACATTGGAATGAAAAATATACTGATGTTGCAGGAAAGATAAATTTTTTTAA
>CAZOGQ010000096.1:0-4427 GCA_964579545.1 Candidatus Woesearchaeota archaeon
GGCTACTGCGGTTGCCTGCAGAGCAACATTTCCCGGGTTCGAGTCCCGGCCCGTGCTCTCACTAACTTAAAACATAAAATATCACAATCAACAAAAATAAAAAATTTAATTTAGTCTGGTTTTAAAAACAAAGAATTAGTATCTTGGCTTTTTCTTCTGATAATATCTTTTGCAATAAACTAGATTTCCTTCAGTTGGCTTGAATGGAACTTCGCGTTCTTTACCACATTCTGAACATTTTGTCTTATGCATTTCAGTTCATAAATCTAATGAAAGACGAGGTTTATGGGTGATAGTGGGAAGAGCCATGAGTCTAAACGTATTTACACTTAAAGATTCTTTTAAAAATAGAGAGTAATTTTTTGGGCGCATTTCTTAAAAACAAGGAATTAGGTTTTTTTAAGAGATAGCTGATTAATATTCTTGCAGGAATCTCATATATCTTCTCACATAAATCAGTTTCAGTTTCTACACGCACTATCTGTAAATCTTCTTTGATTTCCCCAAGGGATTTATAATGCCTTATTATATTCTCCACCCTGTCTAAATGAAGCGGATAAGAGACAATTCCCACCACTTTGGCTTCTGGCACTTTTTTCAAGATATTTAGTATGTTTTCAATAGAATCTGTGCTTCTTGTTTCAGCATGCATTCTTGATGGGAGGATTCCTGAGGCTCTTAGAATTTTATAAGCTAAATAAGCTTCAAAATCCTCTTTAGACTCTTTTGTTTTGCCACCAGTTATTAAGCAAAGAGCAGTTTTTGTGTTCAATGCAGCTCTTGCTCTTCTGAGACATTGTTTATCGACAGGAGAACTTAGAAGTATCACTGCATCAAGAGTTTTGCCATCATAATTTGTTTTCATCTTAATCCTCTCAGAATTTAAAGGAGATGATATTTTCAAATCCTTTGGTAGTGTTATCACTTTTAAGTTATTATTAATAATTTTCAGTAACATTTAATCTTCTCATATTCAAAATAGCTTATCTCATTTCTATAATTGTTGAGTTGTATCTGTGACATATTTTGTATTCAATTTGTAAAGGAATTGCTAGTAACTAGGCCTTAAAACTCTGTAGTACCTAAAGATTTATATTCTTTTTAGGTATTACTTAATCGTAAGATTTATAAACTGTAGTACCTAAAACAAAATATGTATATTGTAAAAAAGAAAATCTCTGGCAGAGAATATTATTATTTAAATAAGTCAGTTAGAGAACGCAGAAAAGTTAAAACAAAGACAATTGCTTATCTTGGCAAAGATGAGGAAGAGGCAAGGAAGAAAGCTAAAGAGCTAATCAAGGAAATTGAGAACAAAGAATTAAAAACAAAAGAAGCAAGCAAAAAAGATATATTAAATAAAGAACAAATGAAAGCAACAGAACTTAAACCACAAAAAATAAGTGTAGAAGACTTAGCAAGTTTCTGCAAACGCAAGGGTTTTGTTTATCTTAGTGGAGAAATTTATGGTGGATTTTCAGGATTTTGGGATTTTGGTCCTCTTGGTGTTGAGCTAAAAAATAATATTAAGAGAGAGTGGTGGAAATTTCATGTGCAACAGAGACAAGACATGGTTGGGATCGATGGTAGTATTCTTACACACCCAAAAGTCTGGCAAGCTTCAGGCCATGTAGATAGTTTTTCTGATATTTCAATACAATGTAAGAAATGCAAAAAAATTAATAAAATAGATAAAAATGAGATAGGCAAAGTAAAATGCGAATTTTGCCAAGGAGAACTTGATGAAAAAACAGCTAAAGAAATAAATTTAATGTTTAGAGTAGAAATTGGACCCCTTGGCTCTGGTGTTGAATCTTATTTAAGGCCAGAGACCGCACAGTTAATGTTTGCTAATTTTAAATCTGTTGTTGAAAATGCAAGGTTGAAACTTCCATTCGGCATAGCCCAAATTGGAAAAGCTTATAGAAATGAAATTTCTCCCCGTGATTTTTTATTTAGAATGAGGGAATTTGAACAAATGGAAATTGAGTATTTTGTTAAACCAGGACAAAAATGTCAGTATATGGAGGAAATTGGAAATACAAAGATATTAGTTTATTCAGATAAAATGCAAGAAGAAAATAAAGAGCCTGAGAAAATGAAAATTCTTGTTGCATTAAAAAAAGGAATTATTAAAACAGACTGGCATGCTTACTGGCTTTTTCTTGAGTATAATTGGTTTACATCACTTGGAGCAAATCCAGAGAAATTTAGAATTAGACAACACAAAAAAGATGAAAAAAGCCATTATGCTTTTGATACATGGGACCTTGAATATGAATTTCCATTTGGATGGAAAGAGTTACAAGGAATGGCTAATAGAACTGATTTTGACTTAAAACAACATGAAAGATTTTCTGGTAAAGATTTAAAGATTTACGATGAGCAAACAAAAGAAAAATTTCTTCCGCACGTAATTGCAGAACCTTCACAAGGAGTTGAAAGAGCTTTTCTTGTTTTTATGTTTGATGCTTACCACTACGACAGCCAGAGAGATAATGTTGTTTTAATGATACATCCAAAACTTGCTCCAGTTAAAGCAGCTGTTTTTCCAATAGTAAATAAGCATGAATTTATTAAAATATCTAAAGATATAACTACAGATTTAAGCAATGAATTTAATGTTCAGTATGATCAGTCTGGCAGTCTTGGACGAAGATACTCAAGACAAGATGAAATTGGAACTCCACTTTGCATAACAATAGACCAACAGACCCTAAAAGATAAAACAGTAACTATCAGAGACCGTGATACAACAGAGCAGATTAGAGTTAAGATAACTGATTTAAGGGATATCATAAGAAGAATTGTTGAAGGAGAGAATATCTTAAAACTTGGTAAGATAATTAAGACAAGGAAGAAGTAATTACATACTCTCTCTTTATTTTTTCTTTTTTACTTTCTTGTTTGTTTTTGTTATTTTTTTTGACTTTCTGCTTTTCTTTTTATAAGAAATAAGAAAATAAATTATAATTAATATTGCAACAACAATAACAAGATTTGTTATTGTAAAAAATGGAAGAAGTGCGACTCTGATTTTTGATAATTTATCTTTGCACCAATCAGGCGCGGCATGTCCATCAGGACTTATCCATTCCGCTGAAACATTGATTGTTTTTATACCAGTAGTTGCATTATACTCTTCTTTTGTTGTTGTAAACTTGCATTTGTCAGAGCCAGTAGTGCCGCTTGGTATCCCTGACGGAAAACATTGTTGCCTACTTTCTTTGATTATGGTTACACTAAAATCACAAGGAACTGCAGCCCCTTCTGTCCACTCACACATACAATCTGTTGTATCATTACATGGAGGATTTAGATCTATTCTGCTACCACTAGAACTATATCCTTGCCAAGTAACAATGCCACATGTTTCAGTAAAACCACTTGGTGTAGAATCATCTGCTACATGATAAGCATCTGCTGCACAGTCATCTGAAGTTGTATAGTCATTACAATATGTGGGTGTTGGTTCTGGCACAACAATTTCTTGATTTACTGTTATTTTTACATCATCTATGCCTATAAGCCCCCCCATATCAGATGCAGTTAAAGTTGCTGTATAATCTTCTGAAGAATAACTATAAGTATTTGTTTTCCCAGTTTCAAAAAGTCCTCCTGAACTGTCGCCATAATCTATTACACATGCAAGCAATTTATCCTCAGGATCAGAACAACCTCCAGTAAAAGTAACAGTGAGCGGGGATTCTCCTTCTGAAGGGTTCGCACTTAAAGTTGCAGTTGGTGGTTGATTTGTGCTCCCTGCAGAAACTATATTTATTACTCTTTTTCTCGGAGCTTCATAATTAAAAGCTTTATCTACACTTCTGTATCTAATACAAGATATTCCATCGCTTTCTGATATAATTACTGGATCTGTATATCTAGAACCTTCTATTGGCTCACAATTACAGTTCTTATCAGTACAATAAAATATCCCTCTATCTTTATATGCAGAATATTCTCCTATTCCCACACATCCACTTACATCTCCTGCACCATCATCACAACTTAATTCTATTTTAACTGAGTCTTGAGTTGCAGGTGCTTCAGATATATATTCACTTCCTCCAGGGGGGCTTGTTGCATAAGCTGTTGTAGTTGGGGCAGTTGAATCTATTTTTATTGTTGATGATTTTGGTGATTCTACATTTCCTTTAGTATCTGTACCATTATATCTAATATAATTTATTCCTTCATTTGAATTTAAAATAGTTACTGGTTTAGTATCCTTCAACACTTTAGTTACTGGTTTAGTATAAAGTGTTGAAGGAATACATTCATTAGCTTTGTCAATACAATATTCTATTCTTGCACAACCACTTGTATCACTACAAATTAAAGTTATATTAACATCACGTTTTGTGAATGAAACAGGTTCAACTAATGAATAAGAATAAAAAAATGCACCATCTTCTTTGAGCTGT
>CAZOGQ010000097.1:0-4406 GCA_964579545.1 Candidatus Woesearchaeota archaeon
TGTCAAATGCTAAATCTTGAATTTTACTACATTCTTCGCAACTCATGTTGTTTTTAGTTTAAATTTATTCTCCAGAATTTTTTGTAATTTAGGTTTTTTTCCTGATAAAATCTCCTCAATCAAATTTTGAGAACATTCTTCACAATAGCTAAATGACTTATCATTACTAAATCCACAGCCACCTTTCTTTTTATCTCTGCTTGACAATATTTTATCACAAGCGAAACATTTTTCTTTTTTAAACCAGTTAAATATTTTCATTTTCTTTTATTAAAAAAATTAGCAATAAAACCGATTAAGATTGTGCTGAACAAACCGAGATTTACCCAGATTAATTTATTTGTTAGATTATTTAAATAATCAACTGCGTTTGCCCAATAAAATATGACAAAGCCGATTATAAAATATCCTATTAAAAATCCTATCGCACCTATTTTGTTAAAACCCATTTTTTATCCAATCCCTCTTACAAATGTAAGATATAAATATGTTGCTACACCGAATATTAAAATGATTATTTCTGCTATTAATATTCTTTTTACATCTTTATCCATTTTCTCTTACTATTCAGGAGTTACATCAACTATTTCTAAATCTTCCCAAGTTATGTCTTGTGTATCCCTTGATAATTTTCTCTCTCTCGGTTCATAAGTTTCTATACCTTTTTCTTTTAATTTCTCTTTTGTATCCTCTGAATTGTTTTTTATTTGTTTTAAAGCTGTCATTTTTTTTCTTTTAAAATTCTTATTAATTCAAATAATTTAATTATTGCATCATTAAAACTTTCACCTTTTTGTCTATATTCATTCAACTTCTTCCAAATTTCATCTGAAATCTGAATTGTTGTATAAGATTTTTTTTCTATTTCAATTTTCTTCTTCTTGTTTTTTTTCTTCATTTTCTTCTTGTTCTTTTCTTTCAACTTCATCTACAAATTCTTTACAGCTTTTGCAAAGTCCTTCGCTGAATACTTCTTCTTTTCCACAGCGATAGCATTTATTTACCATTTCCAGTTCCAGCTTTCTTTTCTGCTTTAGCATAAAGCAACTCTATTGCTTTCAGTAAATCACCTGCACTATCTACAAAAATCTTCTGCTTTGATTTTGCATCAGTAATGAAGCCGTCATAGATATTAGTCTTGTCTTTTCTACTTGCTTTATAATTACTGCCTTGATAGTGCCTTTTACTCCAAAGTCTGATTTCAAAAACTTGAACTGATTTTGCTTTTGTTTTCATTTTTATTAAATTTTTTATTAATCAAAAAGTTTTGTGTATTTTTTTTCTCTTACCCATTCTTCAGCTCGTTTCATACTTGCTTTCATATTTTCAATATCTCTATTTAACATTTTTTTGTAATATCCACATTCTTTCTCATTACTCAATACAAAATATCTACCACCTCTGTTGATTACAAATAATTCTGATGTTCTTCTCATCAGACGCAAAACTTTTTTCACAACTTCCCACCAGAAACTTAACTTATAAGGTCGCCAAGAATTTAATTGTTCTTCGCTTAAACTAAAAACCTCTCTCATTATTTCAGCGGGATTTGTGTAATCCTCTTCGCCTATATGAAAACGAAACATGTTTTTTAATCTATCTCTGATTTCTTTTTCAGTTGCTTCTAAATTAGCAATAGCTAAAGAAGAAAAACTTGTTAATAATTTCTTGCTCTTACTATTCTTCTTCTTTTTCTTCTTCTTTGTTTGTATTAACTGTTGCATTTTTATTTATTGTGTCTTGTAAATTTTGTATAGATTTTTTATAATCAAAGTCTTTTAGTTTTAGTGTATCCTTTCTTCCCATTTCTGCTTTTAAAGGAAAGTGTGTTATACCAATTTCTTGCGGTTGTATCTTCCATTTCTTACGAGTGTATGAAAAAGCACTTTGTATTTTCTCCCAAGGTGTGTTGTTATATTCTTCGCTTATTGCTTCTTTATCTTCTTTTGTTCCGTAATAATTAAGTATCAATAATCTCAATGCTTCTTCACGACTTTTGTTAAATTTTCGTGCTTCTGCATTTTTTCGCACCCCTGTTAATTTTTCTTTTGTGTATTTACCGCTTTTTGTGTATTCTCTTTTAGTAGATAAAGAAACATCTTGTTGAGAAACAGTTGAAAAAACATTTTTGCTTAACATACGCTGAATTTCTACTAAATGACTAACTAAACCAAGAAATGTTTGAACATCTATTTTGTCAGGAAAAGTTATCTCATAATTTTCATACTCATTAATCTTTACTTTCATTTTCTTTTATCTTATGTCTTATATCCTAAAAATTTATTTATAATATTATAATCTTATAGTTTATAAATGTTTCGTTTTTATTATTGTCTTTAATATATATTTTACAAAGCATATATTTCAAACAAATAATGTATTTAATGTAACTTTTGTTATTTATTCAATAAAAGATGTAAGAAATGAAGATGAAAGAAAAAAAAGTGAAATTTGTTTCTTTTTATGACGAGAATAATAATCTTATAGAAGGTTATTTTGAAATTCTTGAACAAAGTAATGTTTTTGTAAAACTCAAAACATCTACAAATATCTTAACTATTCCTTTTCATAGAGTTTTGAAAATAAAAGAGAAAATAGAGGAAAATGTCGCAAATTAAAAGTTTAGTAAATTTTGCTGATAGCAAAATGCCTAAAATAAGGCGTATCAACGAAAGAAAAGATGATAGAGCATTTACAGAAAAACTAAAAGTTCCTTGGTATTTCACAACACTTAAAGATAAATTATTTTTATTTGTGTTGCTTTTACTTTCAATGTATGCTGTTTTCAGAATATTATTCACAGGATTTTGGTAAAATGAATAAAGAAGAATTAATTAAAAAATTAGATGGAGCAAGAGAATTGCTTAAAGAGTTAAAATGGAGTGATTTAAGAGAAGATGAAGTGATAATTGCAGTTACAAGATTGAGAGTTATGTTAGAAGATATGTTTGGCATAATTAAGCTTCGCAGAAATAAAGAAAGTATGCCGTATATAATAAAAGATAAATAATGCTCTGTCCTTATTAGTCGCAGAGTAAAAGCAACACTTGGTTTAACTCATCTCTTTTCCGAGTGTTGCTTTTTTGAATATAAAAATGAAAAATAAAGAATTTGATATATATTGGCAAAGCTTAACAGAAAAACAAAGAGAAGAAATAAAAGAGATTGTAATAGCAAGAATAAAAACTCTACCTGATAATTTAAGATTATGTATTTTAGAAAATGAAAATAGATAAAGTAACATTCAAGAACAAACAAGCGTGGCTTGTTATACGAGATGAAAATGGAGAATATTTCGGAACTTGGCATATTGTAAATCTTGCTTTTGTTGAAGCATTAAGAAAAGAAATGCCTACAAAATTAAAATTTGAAAGAGAAGGAAAAATAGGATTAACAATTGACAGAGAAACTTGGAAAGAATTAAGCAAACTTAGATTAGACAAGGATTTCAAAACTCTTGATGTAGTAATTAAATTTTTATTAAAGAAACATGGCAAAAAATAAATATCCACATTTCAATCCTAAAGAACACGAAATAGAAACCAAGATGGCTTCAGTAAAAACTGGAAGTCATTGTAAGTATAATATTAATTATCATATAATTTGGATTCCTAAATATAGAAAGCATATCTTGTTTGGAAAAGTTGCAGAAGTTCTAAAAACAATTATTAATGGAGTTTGTGAAGATAACAGAGCAGAAGTTTTGGCTTTAGAGATTATGCCAGACCACATACATTTATTTCTTGGAGGAAATCCAACAATAAGACCAGATATGTTGATTAAGAATATAAAAGGGAATACATCAAGACAATTAAGATTGGTTTTTAAGGATATTAGATACTTAGGTTATGAAAAACATTATGGAAAAGGTTTTGATAATTTGTGGGCAAGAGGTTATTATTGTGGAACAGCAGGTCATGTTTCACAGGAACAAGTCAGAAGATATATTTTAGAGCAAGAAGGTAAATCTGTTTTTGAGTATGATATTTATAATTGTCCTGAAGAACTTAAAGGACAATTAAAAATAGGAGATTTTTTCGGATGAAGATTTTAGAATTATTCTGTGGAACAGGCAGTTTTTCAAGAGTGGCAGAAGAAAGAGGGCATGAAGTTTTTACAGTTGATATTTTGCCAAAATTTAATCCTTCTTTATGTAAAGATGTTATGGATTTAAAGAAAGAGGATGTGCCATTTATTCCAGATGTCATTTGGGCTTCTCCTCCATGCACAGATTATTCTCATGCTAAAAGAACAGGAATTAGAAAAATTGAAGAATCCAATAAAATAGTTTTAAAAACATGGAGGATTATTAAGGAATTAAAACCGAAAATTTGGATTATAGAAAATCCACAAACAGGGCTTCTTAAAAAACAGCCAATACTGAATAATTTTCCTTATTCGCAACT
>CAZOGQ010000098.1:0-4403 GCA_964579545.1 Candidatus Woesearchaeota archaeon
TAGAAAGGGCCCTCCACAAGGACCTGATTTAACTGACTCTTTAGAGCAGGAAATCCAGTTAGTTTTTGAGCACTTTGTTAGAGAGGTTGATGCAAGACACGCTGTTGCTCAAATACTGGAAATAGCAGATTTAGAAAAAAGCAGCCAATGGGTAAAAAGAAGCAGAAAAGAGCCAAGATTAAGAAAGGGGGTTTTAACAGAAAGAAATGAGATAACTGAAGGCAATAAGAAAAATGTTGAAGATATTCTTGCAGGAAGAAACATATGTATAGATTTCTTCAGCGCAATTGTTATAGCAACAATGCCTGAAAGCATGCAATATCCATTCCCAATACCTGCTACTAATGTTGAAACTGGAGAAAAAAAAGAAAAGGATATTAGCAGTTCTTTCTTTATAACACTAGTTATAGATAAATACATGGGAATAAAAGGAGAACAGAGATTTAGGGGAAACCTTACTCCAATTATAGATTTAATGATAGACCAAGTAGGGATTAAAGGCATGTCAGAGGAAGCTGAAAAGTATATTAATACAATTTTTGATGGAGAAATTGACAAAAAAATTGGATTTCCAACTGGTTCTGTTGCAAAACTCTTGGACTTATTAAAGGGGCATCACAGAAATGTCCCTGCTTCAATACATAAATTTCAATATCTTCTAGAAGAATATGGAAAAAGTTCAGGAGGTTTTCCTGGAGCTCTTGGTTTTACAGAAAACGGACAAAGTTTAAAGAGAAACATTGAAAAACTTGTAGGCCACATAAATATAAAATATCCTTGTGTCGAAAAAGAGATTTCACCTATATTCAAAATGGAACTTATTAATGTTGAAAAACAAGAATATGCTGGTGAACAAAGAGAGGAATTTTTTGCAAGAAATGACTTATCCTGCCTTACTGATTTTGAAAGATCAGGACAATTTGAACAATTGCTCAAAACTGGACATAAATCAGATAAACAATAACAATTCTCATCATCCCTTATTTTATCTGAAGTTTAAAATCCAAATAATTAAAAAGAGGGGTTTCTAAACAGAATTATGGAAAAAGAAACAAAATGTTTATTAGTTTGGTGCACTGGTTGGGAAATTGACTTCCAAAGAGTAAAAGGATATGTGGAATCAAAAGCAGATGACGGGATAATAGAAGGATTAGATTTTGGCCCGATAGGGGATCACCCAAGACTTGAAAAGGATAAAGAATTAATAAGAATATTAGAGAAAATTGATGAAAAAAGAGACAAACGCCAGCGCCTAAGGTTCGTTAGGGCGCGTGTTGTAGATGAAAATGCAGTTGTAAATAAGCTTATTCCAAAACTAGAATATAAATTCAGGTATGATACTTTAGGAACTGTAGAAGCGTTGGTTTATACTACAAAAATCAGCTATGAAAGCGAGGATGAAGAGGATGACATGTTTTAGATAACCCAAATAATTAAAAAGAGGGGGTTGTTATTCTATTCCAAATCTCTTTCTCTAGATGTGAATAAAAGAGAAAATGCAGACCTACTTTTGTATTTGACTGATTCTTTAGAATAACCCTTTCGATGATGTGGTCTAACAAATGTTTCTCCGAAGGGGACAACAACCCCAAATCTTTTTGCAAGTTCTAGTTGTTTAGGACTAGGGTTCTTGCACTTTCTTGTATACCCATCAACTTCTGTAGGAGCTATATTCTGAACGATTTTTTCCCATTCACTTTCATCAAAATCCTCAAGATGTTTATAAACTACTCTAGATCTGGGTAGCCAAACTACCTTTTCTTTTAATTCCTTTTTCTTGCCCCCCTTACGTGGTTTTCTGGTTTGAATATGATAATGGGCTTCTCTCCTTTCGCAAATAAACATATCTCTAGCCATAGCACCGATAAAGGCAAAAAGATTATTTCCAAAGTAATCGGAAAGAGTGGTGCTCCCAAAAAACGAACCATAAGAACTATCTGACAATGCATAAAAATAGCCTAGAAAAGCATCTTCCAACTGTTCTGCTACTTCTCCAATTGCTCTTGAAACAAAACCAACAGATATCTGATTATCAGGGTATTTTAACTTGAATAACAAACCATCTTCAAAACAGTCAACAAGAGTTATTGATCTCATAAAATCTGTATTTAAAAGAATTTCGTGTGGTTTCCTTGAAGCATAAGCTTTATGTTGTTCGCCAAAACGCAACAAAGTAGAACCAATAAGTGCCCCATTAGAAATATTGGGTATTTTTACTTCTTGTTCTTTCAATTTATTGACGTGGCTCCAAACTTCAAAATCTTCAACAAGTTTTCTTAAATTTTTTATGTCGAGATTCATAAAAAAATGAATGTGTTTACTTAGATTCTTCCAAGCATCATATGTGGGTAAGGATTCATCAAGACTAATTTCTGCTAATCTGCATTCAATTGGCTTCCTCGCTTTATCAAAACCTAAAATATAAGAATCGTGGGAATTATGGGGGTAAAACTCATGCATTGCCATTGCAAAAGAATCTCCTAAATGATATTTTAAAGCAATATCTAACATACAGAAAGCAATATATTCTTCTTTGGTAGGGGGGGCTTGTTTTTGTTTTCTGGTATGTGGTTGGTCATAATAAACCTCTCTAATAAAAAAAGGGTTTTCTGTCATTTTTTTGGCATTTTTTTTAACTAAATCGAATCTTCTATTATGAAAAGAAATATCGTCTGACTTAGAAGAGATTACTAATTCTAAAAAATCATTGATTGGTTCTGTTGAAAAAGATCCTCTAAAATATTCAGCGTCTCCTACAGCTTTCGGATCAGCTAAAACGTAGCCCTTACAAAATTCTGTTGTTTTTTTAGCTAAAAGTTCTTCAATACCTTTCCTAAATTCCTTTACATCTACCATTCTATCGCTCAGAACAAAATCTGAGGTTAATCACCTCTAAATAAAACAAATTAAGATATTTATAAATATTACTACAATAAAACGTAAGTTTGAAAACCAAATAATTAAAAAGGGGGGGTTTTAAGTATATACATGAAAAAAAGAGTAAAAATAAACTGGAAAATTTTAATTGCAAGTTTTATTATAGTTTACTTAGTTGCATTTATTGGAAGCTTGTTTACTTCTGCAAACACAAAAACTGAGTGGTATAAATCAATTAAGCCTGGCATAACACCGCCAAATTATATTTTTCCAATTGTCTGGAATATTCTTTTCTTTTTAATTGCCTTGTCTCTTTATTTTGCATATACTAACGCAAAAAACAAGCAGAAAACAGCAGTTATCCTTGTATTTGCAATTAACTTTATCTTGAATATTTTATGGAGTGTTTTGTTTTTTCAATTAAAAAACCCCTTCCTGGCTTTTATTGAAATAATCTTTTTGTGGTTTTCTATTCTCATTATGATAATTGTAACTTGGAAAATTGATAAAAAAGCATCTTATCTTCTTGTGCCTTATTTGGTGTGGGTTTTATTTGCCAGCATTTTGAATGTGCTTGCGATTTGAGGAAAATAATTAAAAACAAGGGCTCATATAAACTAAAATCACTGCCAAATAACTTAAAAGGTTAATTATAATTGATAGCAAGAATAAATTAATTCTCTTTACTTTTTTATTAATAAAAAATAGCAACAATATTATGAATTCTATTAAAAAACTCAGCACAAAACCAAATATAAACGAAGCAAAATTCATATATGTTTCTATAAAAATACCAATTATAGAAGTGACCATATTAGCAATAAACACAATTAATAAAGATTTCCAAAAACTTACTTTAATTTTAAATGACTTATTTGCTAACATCCAGAACACAAGAACTTCGATAATAATAACAACAGGAAAAAAATAAATTAATTCGCTACCTGGTGCAACATGTACATCAGCAGATACTAATGGAATGCATAACATAAACAATAATACAATCCAATTTAGCTTCTTCATAATATATAATATAAAACATACTTTAAAAAAATATGTTAAACTTCAAGCGAAGCTGAAGTTCACACAAATAATTAAAAACAGGGGGTTGTTTAGAGGGGAGGGTTTTATCTCTTCAAAGCCTTTCTAACCAAATACTTTCTAACAAGCTGATACCATTTGGATTCATCACAAATTTTCTGCAATTCAGTTCTGGCAGCTTGTCTTTTTTGTTCATCTGGCTCTGTTATTTCTGGCTGGACAATAACCTTCACTGATTCCGTATATTTTTCTCTAATTGGTGTTGAACCCCAAGTCCACCTGCTATCAAGAACATAATCTTCAAACTCACGATCCTCATAATGTCTTTTTTCCTCCTGAACCACAATCTCCGTAGATAAATCTTGTTCTAATTCTCCTATTTTGGAAACAATTCCCATGCTAGAACCAAGTAAAACTAATATTTAATAATTATTGTGATAGAAAAGGGGTTTTTGATCCAAATAATTAAAAAGAGGAGGTTGTTT
>CAZOGQ010000099.1:0-4191 GCA_964579545.1 Candidatus Woesearchaeota archaeon
AGATATAGAGACAGGTTATAAAATGTTTTATTCAGATTCATTAAAAAATATAAACTTAGTGAGCGATGGTTTTGATATAGAACCAGAAATCACCGCAAAGTTTATAAAAACTGGTTTAAAAATAAAAGAGGTTCCTGTAACTTACAATCCTCGAAGTTATAAAGAAGGCAAGAAAATAACTTATAAGGATGGATTTAAAGCTATTTTTGTTATCTTTAAATACCGTTTCTTAAAATAGAAAGTATCAAGAAAGTTTTATTAATCTACATCCATATTAAGTCAATATGGTGATTAAAAGATTTATTGGATGGAAGCATTATATTAAGTTTATTTTAGTCTTTAGCTTCGTAGCCATTCTGTTAACAAATCAAATAATTTTAAGAGATTTCCCAAATTCAGCTGATGAGTATTCTTATTTGATATCTGCAAAATTATTTTCTACTGGCAAGTTATCTGTCCCCTCACCGCCACAAAAACAGTTTTTTAACTTTTTTCATGTAATCAATGATGGAAAGTTTTATGGGAAATACTCTCCGGGGTGGCCATTCTTCTTAATGTTGGGAGTATTAATAAATTTTCCAATGATTGTTAACCTGATATTCAGCATTTTAACTTTGCTTTTGGTATATTCAATTGCAAAAAACTTTTTTTCAGAAAAAATTGCGAGGATTGCGCTATTGTTTATGGCAACAAGTCCTTATTTTGTACTTAATTCAGCTTCTTACTTCTCACATCCGTCTTCATTGTTTTTCTTGTCATTATTTGCATACCTCTATATCAAAAATCTTAAAGAGAGCAAGAGCATGAACTGGTTTTTATTAGGCATAGTATTGAGCGTTTCTTTCAACATTAGACAATTGGATGCTCTTGTGATAGGAGTTTGTTTTTTGATTCATTATATATTTATTATCAAAAAAAATCAAAAACCAATAAAAACTGAAGTTAAAAACAGCCTTTTATTTTTGTCGGGGTTTCTTTTGTTGCTAAGTCTTTTCTTATTGTATAATTATCTGCAGACAGGCAATGCATTATTAACGCCTTTCAGTAAATATAATCCTCTTGACAAATTGGGATTTAACAATGGTTTTACAAAATCTTTTTCCTGGGCACTTGAGAATAACATATACAAAAGACTTTTGAGTTTGAATATCTGGGTTCCATTTTCTTCCCTGTTCATGTTATTCAGCTTGTTTAAATATAATCACAGAAGAAAATATCTTTTGCTGTTTATTTTCTTATCTTTATTTTTTGCATACTTTTTTTATGCTCTTCCACAAGGAAATGAGTATGGCCCCCGCTACCTCTACTCGTCTTCTTTTGCTATCTTTATTTTAATGGCTGCGGGGTTTGAAAGATTAACGCAAAAAAAATACTTCTGGCTTCTACTAATTATTGTTTTATCAAATATAATATTATTTGTGTATCTTTCTTCTTTATTCCATAATCAAATAAATCAGAGGGTGGAGCTGTATGATAAGGTAAAAAATGGAAACATCTCAAATGCTATTGTATTTTTAAATTGCAGTTCAACAAGTATGTGTTCTGGAACTATGCCTTCAATGGACTTGACAAGAAATGGCATTTATTTTAATAATTCGGTGTTGTATGTTCGTGACTTAAAAGACAAAAATTCTCTTTTAGCTGAAATTTTTCCAGATAGGAAGTATTATTTAGGGGGTTGTGAGAACATAAGATTTAAATTTATTGACATCCTTAATTTTTGGAAATCTGAAAATGTTGATTGTAAGATTGCAAGAATTTATTTATAAGCTCTTCACCATATAAATTCCTTGTTTATCTAAATGGTATCCTATTTTAGAAGAATAATACTCTCTAACCCCCACCCCTGAAATTACTTTAATTTTCTTACATCCCTGTTTTTTCACAATTTTTTCAGCTTCTTGCATTAGCCATTTGCCAAAACCTTTATGTTGTCCTAACTCTCTGCCAGACTTACCAATCTTCAATGCTTTGCCATAAACATGCAACTCTCTGATAATTGCATTTTTGCTTCTGTCCTTGTCATTCTTATCTATTCTTAATCTTAACAACCCGAACAATACATCGTCTTTATTTACAATTTCAAGAAAATATTCTTTTCCTTGACTTGCTTGATATTGTGTTGTTTTTAACTTTATTTGTTTGTTAATATCCTTGCCTACAAAACCGATTTCTCTAAATCTTATTTCCTTTATCTTGTTCTGTTCCTTGTATTTCTGTTCTTTCCTTAATTTTCCTTCTATTTCTTGTCGCAGGTCAATTCTTTTTGTTCCCGCAATTAAATAAACAGGAGGAATTTCTCGCATAATCCTCATTATTCTGCAATATCTGGGCACAATCTTTAATACAGAAATTAACAATTTTTCAAGCTCTTTGTCTGTATAAGGTTTATACTTACCTTTAAAATATAATTCAGTAAGCTTGCTTCCTTTAATAACCTGGCATGGATAAATTTTGAGTTGATCTGGCTTAAACCTACTGTCTGAAAACAATTTTTTCAGCATGTTTATATCATCTTTAAAACTACTGCCAGGTAAGCCAGGCATTAAATGGTAACCGATTTTAAAACCCGCTTTCTTCAATCTCCTTGTTGTATCAACAACATCCTTAACTGTATGTCCTCTATTTACTTTTTTATAAATTTTATCATCAATTGCCTGAACTCCTAATTCAATTCTTGTGCAACCAAATTCTAATGCTCTTTTTATATCCTGAGAAGAACACGAGTCAGGACGCGTTTCTAAGCAGAGTGCAATACATCTATGCCTAGCTGTTTCATTAATTTTCTTAGCTTCCTCAAGATTTCCTGCTTTTTTGCCATTTAAAGCATCATAACACTGTTTAATAAACTCAGATTGATATCCCCCTGGATAATCAAAAAAAGTTCCGCCCATAACAATCAATTCAATTTTATCTGTTGGATGATTCATAAGCTTAAAGGCTTTCAGCCTTGCTTTAACTTGTTTATATGCGTCATAATCAAGATTTTTTGCTCTTATTATAGCCGGACTAAGAGGAGTATAACTCTGAGGTACGCTAAGAGTTGGACAATATAAACATGTTCCATGTTTGCACTTCTGTGGCTTAAGAACTACTGCTACTGGCGTTACACCAGATATGCTTTTTGTTGGCTTTCTTATTTCGCCTTTTCTCGGTTTTATCATTTTCCTGTTAATTTTACTTACTTTCTCTGCTATTAGGTAACTAATAATTCTTAATTTTTAAATTAATTGATTAAATCATTTTATAACCAAATACTATCCTCTGAAAGATTTTAAGATTAATAAAAAACATTGTAAATAAATAAAATGAATATATATTTTCTATTAGATGAATTTATTTAAATTCTTTTGTTTTAGTAAATTAGATGAACAGAGAGAAAAAAGGCGGTAGCAATATTGGTAAAATAGAAGAGATTTTAGGATTAATAAAAAAAATATATGGTTGTATTTATTTAAAGGAAAAAGAAGACGAAAAGGAAGATAATAAAGAGAAAAGGATATCAGTGTATATTGATATTGGAAATCGGCAGATACATTACTCAGATGGAAGAACTCAGTTTATTGAAAATTTTGCAGAGCAATATTGCAGAAGAAGAGAATGCAAAGAAAACTGCATTGAAAGATTAATAAAAGGATATGGGAAATTACTTAATATATACAAAATACAACAATCAAAAGCAGGAATTCCAGATAACCAAACAGAAATTGATAGTTCAAATGACTGGGGCATAGAGGAAATAGCAGAAGAATAGAAGATAATAAAACTCAAAAAAAAATATTAAAAAATGAAACTAGGCATAATTGGCGGAAGTGGATTTGATGACCCCAAGCTGATAGAAGAAGCAAGAGAAATACAGGTTGAAACACCTTATGGGAAACCATCTTCACCAATAATAACTGGCAAAATTTCAGGAATGGATATCTACATTATCGCAAGACACGGCAGAAACCATGAAATCCCGCCAACCCATGTAAACAATCGTGCTAATATTTATGCTCTTGCAAAACTTGGCTGTACGCACATAATTGCAACAACAGCATGTGGCTCTTTGCGTGATGAAATTAAAAGAGGAGATTTCGTGATTCTCGACCAGTTTATTGACTTTACAAGATGCAGAAATATAAGTTTTTATGATAAATTTGAAAAAGGAGCTGTACACACACCAATGGCAGACCCATTTTCTAAAAT
>CAZOGQ010000100.1:0-4118 GCA_964579545.1 Candidatus Woesearchaeota archaeon
TAATTCTTTTATCCTTTCTTTAGCCTCCTGATTATATATATGCCTCATCATAATTTTCTTCCTTACCCTCTGTTTATGAAATTCTTTTATGAATCCCTCTCCTAAAAATTTAATTGCACCATCACGTATACCATAAACATTTATTGGTTTATTTAATTCTAATAATCCCAATAGAGCATTCCTAAATGCAAAAATGCCTTTAGTTATAGAAACAGTTTCTTTTTCAGGCTCTCTGCTTATGGACTCTTTTATTTTTGGAATAATTAAATCAATTTCTTGTTCTTTTTGTTTGATATAATCTTTTATTTTTTCAGGGTCAGTAGCCCGGAACATTTTTTTATTATCTTTTACTGTCTCTTTTACAAATCCTTTTTCAATTAATCTTCTTAAAGTATCATAAGTATTTGATCTATAGACTTTGGTTCTTTTTGATATTTCTAATGCAGAAGAAATATTCTGCTTAACTAAATCTAGATATATCTTTATTTCGCTTTCATTTAATCCTATAGATCCTAAGATTTTATTGATTTGTTCTTGCATTTTAACTTTTCCTTTTAAGAAAATCTCTTACATTAGATTCTTGAAATTCTTCTTCTTGTAGAGATTCACCAACTATTTGATATAACTCCTCCTTAGTTAGATAATCTTTAAGTGGTTTTGCTCTTACTTCCAGCCCCTTATCAGAATAAATGATCTCTGTTGGCCCATTAAATTCCATATAACCTGTTAATGTTTTTCTTCTAGAATATAGCGATTCTTGTGGTTGTTTTCTTTTAGATAGCTCGCCAATAAGTTTTACAAAAGCTTCTGGAACCCCACGATATAATGCTTCATATTTATCTAATATAGATAACATTGCTACTGCCTCCATTACTTTCCCCCCCTCTTCTCTTAATTCCCTAATAAATCTCTTTCTATCAATCTCAAACCCATGAATTTCTTTAAGTTCTCTGATACTTTCACCCATGATTTTTGTACTGTTTACGATCGGTATTTCTAACCCATGTTGGCCGACTACCCTCACATGGACATCTTCATTCTTAGGATACTCACTAAATCTTTCCTGATATTTTTGTCTTAACCATTCTTTTGCTCTTTGTGTATCTGCAACTGATAATCCTGTTATTCTTTCTGGAGAAATTCCTAATTCTATCCCTAATCTTATGTTCGCGCCAATAGGATTAGTTCCTTCAACTAATAAACTCTTAGTATCTCTCTCCTTTTCTCCCAATCTTCTTTTTATCTCTATAATTCTAGAAAATAAATCATATTGTATCTGCTTTTCAATATCCCACAGCCAGTTTCTTCCAGGTTCTGCTCTCGAACTGGCTTGATTTGATGAGGATATTAAAGTTATATCATAAGCGCTTTCTACAAATTCTTCAAGATTGTCGTGAAATTTTAATCTTGGATCTCCAATATCCAATCTCCTTCTTAAAACTTCTTCAGTATGTCTTCCAGTAAGACTAACTCCTCCAATTTCTTCAACATACTCTGGATGTTCTTTAAATAAAATTTCAATTGTTTTTTGTGCTAATCTTCCTAAAGTTATAAAACCGATTCTTAACGGAATAGTTATATATTTTTCAAGAAAAAAGTCAAGGTGCTTTTTTGGTTGCAAATAAAACTGGGATTTGCTTATAATATCTCTAAAAAGAGAAGAATGCAGTGTTTCTAAAGCAACTTCTCCTTGTTGGATTTTGGATATTCCAGTTAACATAATTCTTGGTATATCTCTAGTTTCATGATTTTGCTGAAGGTTTTTTGCAATTTCAGTTCCTTTTTGAGTTGGTTTTACCCCCGCCCCATTTATTTTTTGGTCTAGAATTATTAAATCCGGCTTAAGTGAACTTATTTGTTTGATTTCATCAACATATTGTAAAGTAGCTGGTTCGCAGTCTATATGTTCAAGAATTTCTGAAATAAGTTTTAAAAGAGAAGATTCATCATCAACTACTAGGACTTTTGGTTTTCTCATGATAGGACTCCTACCACCCCAACCTTTATTACTTTTGGGTTACATTTATTCTATTTAAACTTTTCCTATGTTTTTTTATTACTTTCAATTGATGAATATAACAGTTAATTAAAAAGAAATAAAAACATATAAAAACAACTTTTTCTTGTCTATTGTATGAACTTCCAATTTTATACAGAAAAAGCTGAATCCTCGCCAGAATATGAAAAATTTAAAAAAGAAAACCCAGATGCATATCTTTGTGCAGGATTTTTTGTTCTTGTATTCTCAGAAAATGAAAAAGACATGCATCATTTAGATTATTATCTTCCAAAGAAGCATAAAATAGCGAGTTTTGATGTTGAAAATATGCAGGTTAAAATTTCAGAAATCAAAAAAATAGGGCAAATACAACAAAAGGCAGATAACAAAGAAAGAGACAAAAAACAAGATAATCCACAAGAAATTAAAAATGAAGAAGTGAAAGTTGATCTTAGTGCATTAAAAGGAATTGTGGAAGATGAAATGAAAAATCATACAATCACAGACAAATTAAGCAAGATAATTGCAATACTTCAAAAACAAGATAATAAGCTAGTTTGGAATTTAAATTGTATTACCCTCGGCTTTGGAATAATTAAAGTTCATGTTGCAGATGAAGACTCTTCTATTCTCAAGTTCGAGAAAGCAAATTTAATGGATTTTGTTAAGAAGGTGTGACGTATGAAAATGATTCCAAGAACACTAATAAGATACAGCACAGTTTATAATAGAGTTTTCGATGCTAATTTTTCTAAAAAAGATTTCTTAAAATTAAAGAAAGATTGTTTAAAATTTGAAAAATTGTATAAAAAACATATAAATGAAATATTAGAATTAATTGAAAAATATGCAAGCAAGAAATGGAAATATAAGTTTATTCCAATTTATATTGTTAAAACTTCATCTTGTAGCTTTTCAGATCCATTAACTTTAAGATTTAGAAAAGATGAAAAATATCTGTTAATTTCTCTTGCACACGAACTTTTACATAATAATATAAGGATATTAAAAGGAAAATATAAAGACAGAAAAGATCTGCATCTTTATATGGAATCTATCTTAGATAAAGTTATTTTAGGGTTAGATAAAAATTTAGAGCCACAATTAAAGAAATATAATAAACAAGTTCATAAGATGTATGGTATTGATTATTAAACCTTTTCCACAATAAATCTATTTCCTATAAATATTATCATGGTGGTCATAATCTAAAAGTCTGACAACCTTTTGATTCTCTAAGATTTCATAAATAAGAACAAAATGTCTAATATGTACTCTTCTTATTCCTGCCATATTTGCAGTTAATAATTTGAATCTATAAGGATTCTCAAGAATTTCCTTTATTTTTCTTTTTAAAATCTCTGCTTGAACTTTATCTTTTTTCTTTAACTTGCTGAATATTTTCTGAAGCTTCTCACTTACTTCTAATTCATAACTCATAATATATCATCAACGTTCTTGACTTTAATAAATCTTCCTCTGCGGATAGCTTCAAGTTTTTTTAAATATTCTGCTCTAACTCTTGGTTTTTCTTCTATTTGGGCTTTCATAAATATATCTACTTGTTTACTCATACTTATTCCATTTTCTCTGCAAAACTGAGAAAATTCTTTGTATGTACTTTCATCCACATTAAATGTTTTTAATGCCATGTTAAATAAGATTAAATAACATTATTTAAATATTTTGGTTATTTGTTACCTTCAAACTTTCTTCATCCTCTTTTTATGAACAGCTAAATACCTTCTTAGAAAATATTTCGAGAAGCCTTCTTCATCTTTTTGTAAAGCCTTGTAGTACGACTTTCTTTTTTTGTATTCTATAATCAACATTGGAAAGCCATTATGCCAAAGAATATGATTCATTAACAATCTGCCTATTCTTCCATTGCCGTCACCAAATGGATGTGTTTTTTCGAACCTATAGTGAGTTCTGGCAGATAATTCTACAGGATTTATTTGGCTTTTTTTAAGTTCATTTATAAATCTAGTAAGTTGATCCATTAATTTCTTAACATCTTGCCAGTCAGGAGCAATATGATTTCCAATTCTGACAAGATAGTCTCTGTACTTGCCGGCAATATCTTTTTTTGTTTCTCCAAAAATTTCTTTGTGCCAGC
>CAZOGQ010000101.1:0-4070 GCA_964579545.1 Candidatus Woesearchaeota archaeon
AATTTGCACCTTTAAGAAACGAAATAAGTGATATTATGATTGAAGAGTTCGGAAAAGAACATAGGACATATTATTCGATAGTTCATGGAGTTGCAGTGGGCAAGACAACAAAAAAAGAATTAAAAGATGTTAGTGATATAAAAGAAACTTCTTTATCCCCATATCTGTACGATCTTATTAATCTACTAGGTATTATGAAATATGTTGTGCCATTAACAGAATCGAAACCCTGGAAAAGCAAAAAAGGAAGATACCTTTTAAAAGACAATTTTTTCAAGTTTTGGTTTAGGTTTGTTTATAAAGACATGAGTTACTATGAATCTGAAAAATACAATTACATCTTAAAAAAGTTAAAACAAGAGTTCAATTCTTTTGTAGGTAGATCATTTGAAGGTATTTGTAAAGAAGTTTTAGAAAACTCCAAAATTAATTTGCCTTTTAATCTTGAAAAAATAGGAAAGCAGTGGGGTAAATTCAAGGGTGAGAAAGGCAAGAATACATATGAAATAGACCTTATAGCATTAAATGAAAAAACAAAAGAAATAATGTTTTGCGAATGTAAATGGCAAAACAATGTTAATGCTGGGAAAGTTTTGGATGATTTAAAAGAAAAAACAAAATATGTTGAATGGCCAAACAAAGAAGAGAAAGAAAAAAGAAAAGAATATTATGCGATATTTGCGAAAAGTTTTAAAGACAAGGCAAAAATCAGAAAGGAAATCAAGAAAAAAAACAGAGAAAAAGTCTTATTATTTGATCTAAAAGATATAGGGAAGATTTTGAAAAAATAATTTAGTGTATATAACTTAATTTTTGACACCCAAGAATAGTAATTGTAACACCTTAAGAGTTGTTACAACCAAAAAGTTTATAAACTCTCAATAACATTGACATTAATGAAAAAGAAAAATTTATTGATTTTCTCAGTAATTTTATTAGTTGCTATATCCTTTATAGTGGTTTCTGCTGAAACAAGAACTAATAATTATAATTTATATACATCTGCTTCAGCAAGCCCAACTCCTAGTGTAAGTCCAACCCCAAAACCACTGTCTAATATAACAAACAAAACAATCAAAGCATCTATTTATAAGGTAATTAAGTCTCTTTTAGCTTCTAAAACTACAAATGATATTAGAAAGCCTGATTATATACATGTAAATGAGATTTCAACATCTAATGTTCCAAATAAGCCTTATGTAAGTGTTTCTACTGGTTATAGGGGCGGAGAAAAAGCTAACTTCAAGATATATAAAAAAGTAGGAGATGGAGACTGGACAGTAAAATATGAAACATCAACTGAAACTGTAGGGGTAAGTGCATCAGATTATAATGCAAATGAGGCTGGAACAACTTATTCTTATTATGCTACTGCAATTCTCAACGGAATAGAGAGCGAGCCCACTGAAATTAAAAGCTTGACATTAAATTGGCCAGAGTGTTCTGATAGTGATTATGATTCAGAGCATAGGCTTGGCCTGGATTATTATGAAAAAGGAACTCATGAAGGCAAAACAGATTATTGTGTTGATTCAACAAGATTGCATGAATATTTTTGCAGTGCTTCTGATCAAACCTTTAATCTTTACTATGATTGTGAAAATGGCTGTGTAGACGGAGCTTGTGTATCTACTCAAAACATAATTGAAATTGACTCCTGTCAGATTCTTGACAAAGAAGATACGATTTACAAATTAACAGCAGATGTTGAATCTGCTGGAACATGCTTTGAAATAAAGGCAGATGGCGTGACTTTAGATGGGCAAGGGCATAAAATTAGTTATGGAAACAGCGAAAAAGGTTATGGAGTTTATGTTGAAGGTCATGATGAGCCGACAATAAAGAATTGTGAGATTGAAGAAGGAACTTCTGAAATTAATAGTAAACATGCAATTTATTTTGAGAATGTACGCAAGGGCGTAATACAAGATAATGATATAATCGATATAGGCTGGCATAGCCACGGAGTTTACCTTATAGATTCGAGCTTTAATAATATAAAAAGAAATGAAATTAACTCTGTAACAGAGTATCCTAATGGGCTTTACATTGGTGGGGGTTCTAGTAATGATATTTTGGATAATATCATAATAGTAAATGCCGGAGGTGCTTATTCTTATGCTGCAGTATATTTAGAAGGTACTATAAATAATATTATAATTAACAACAATATAAAACAAAAAGGATTAACAGCCGTACAAGCAGCATTATATTTAAATGATGCAGAAAATACTATTATCTCTAAAAATAATATAGAAACCGATACTACTATTGGTGGAGATGGTCTAGAAATTTCTTCAAGTTCAGATACTAAAATAAATGGAGATACAATAAATATTAAAGATGGTGGTAAAGGAATTCACTTATTTGATTCTGATAAAACCAAGATATCATATACAGAAGTTATTACATCTCTTGATAGTGGGTTATATGTCTATGAGGCTAATAGCGCAACAATAATAGGTTCTAAATTTGATTCAGATTCAGCAAAAAGTCTATATTTTAATAAATTTATTGGTAAAATAAGTTTAACAGATGTTGATTTTTTAGATAAAGAATTTGTAGATAGCCTAAAAGGCATTTTAGATGTTTACTGGTATCTTGACATTCAAGTAAAAGACGACTCTAGCGATTTAGAAGGGGCAGATGTAAAAGCCTACGATAAAGATAATAATCTTGTCTTTGAAGGAAAAACATATCCTGGAGGAAATATAGAAAAACTGATACTTCTTCAATATACACAGATAGGAAGTAGTATAATTTATTCATCACCTTACACAGTTGAAGTAAGCAAGCCGGGATATCAAACTGAGGAAAGGCAGATTGAGCTCGATGAAAGTAAAATAGAGGTTTTTGTATTAGAAAAAGATAATAGAATCTCACCTCTCCAAAATACAATTGAAATATCTTCTTGTCAAACTCTTGATCAACAAGATACAGAATATAAGTTGACTAGAGATGTTTCTTCAAGTGGAACATGCTTTGAAATCAAAGCAAATAATGTTGTATTAGATTGTCAGGATCATGACATTACATATGGCCAGAGCCAAAATGGATATGGCATTCAGTTGAGGGGATATAATAGTCCTGTAATCAGGAATTGTAATATCGTTGGAAGAAGTAAAACTAAAAGTCATGCCATATACTCTAGTCAAAGTATAAAGAATAGTTTAATAGAAGAGAATACAATATCTCTAAGAGAATTTAAAGATACTGCTGATTATTATGGAATTTACCTTTCTGGCTCAAATAACAATATAAGAGATAATGATATAACAATCCAAGATGGTCTGGAAGAGTATGGAATTTATCTTCCAAACTCAAATTCAAATGAAATAAGCGGGAATGAAATTAGTGTAGGAGGAGATTATTGTCATGGACTTTATATTCATGGCTCTGATAACGAAGTTAAAGAGAACACCATTTCCACTGAAGGAGATGTTATATATTTAGAAGACAGCACAAATAATCAAATAGCAAACAATGTCCTTATAGGCGATGGGAAAGTAGGATCATTTCATCATGGAATAGTTGGTTTATCAAATTCTAATGAGAACCTTATTTCTGGGAATAGTATAAAATCTTATAATTCTGCTCCAGAAGGAATTGCTCTTTTGGGGAGTTCAAATAATGAGATAACCCAAAATGAGATAATTATTGATAGAGCCTATAATATTCCTGATGCTCGTGCAGATGGTATGGCCATCCTTTCTGATTCAAACGATAATACAATAACACAAAATACTATAACTTCAGACCTTTCAAAAGGTTTAGTTATTAGCGGTAGTTCTGACAATATAATAAATAAAAACACAATAATTTCAGAAAGAAACGATGCAATTTATCTTATTAATTCAAATAATAACGAGTTATCTGAAATAACTGCTTACACAAAAACACCTGGACACCCTACTTTACGTGTTTTTAGGACCAATAATGTATTAATAAAAGATTCTAAATTTAAGTCCCAAGTATCCCCTGATTTATTTATCACTAGGCTTTCAGATGGTGAAATCAATTTAATGAATGTGGATTTTTTAGTTACTTACTTTGATTACATGTCTGAAAAT
>CAZOGQ010000102.1:0-2478 GCA_964579545.1 Candidatus Woesearchaeota archaeon
GCAAGTGCATAAAGCAGTTACCGAGAGATCCCCGGTTCGAATCCGGGTGCTGGGACTTTTTTATATCTTATCGACGATAAAACTCCACTTTTTTTACTTCTATGTTTCGGACTCGAACATACACTATTCGAAAGTAGTTACAGAACCAAAAGACTTAAAAACTCTTTATTGTTCAAAAAATCAAGATGGAAATTGGAAATTTAAGAGAAATTTTAAACAGTCCGGCAGCACTATATACAACAGTTGGTGTAGGAGGTATTGTTGTGGGTTATATTGGGGTCATAATTTCTTCAAAAAGAAAAAAGGCTTTAAAAGAAAAAGGACTTGAATTAGAGCTATCAAGAGAAGAAACAAGAAGAGCTGAGATTGAACTAGAAAGAGAAAAAAATGCTCCTGAAATCACTAGACTAAATTATGAGCATGCTAAAGCAGAATATGAAGGGGGATTAGAAAAATCAGCTAGAGAAAGACAATATGCTCTAGAAGATGCAGAAAGAACACAAAAACAAGAAGCAGAATTAAGAAACGAAGAAGAATGGAGAGTAGCAGGAGAAAGACAATACAGATTAAGTCTTGCTAAACAGCTTGCTGAATTAAAGCCAGTTTTAGAAAAATATTTAGAAGCACAACCAAATGGAGAATATGGTCCAGAGATTATGAAAAAAAGAGCTGAAATGAAGGCAGATATGGTAGAGGAGTATATTGAAGGATTTGATAATGCTGAATTATATAATACTGATACTTATATAGATGATGTAGAGATAGAAAAAAGAATAGATAGACTTGTTGAAATGCAACATCCTTTACAAGAAAGTAGACAAATACCATTGCCAGCAGAACTTAAGAAACTTATTAATTTAATTGCAACTGATTAAAAATAACTGATCGAATATAATATCCCTTTTTCTTGACAAATTCATGCAGATTCAGATGCTCTTATTTAATTATACCTTTCACATAAGGTATATTTGTTTCAATAAATTCTATAATCTCTTTTTTATAATCAGTATTTAGAGAAATTCCTGTAAATTTTGGCTTTTTATGAATTATTATCCAGCATTTTTTAGAAAGCTCTTTTATTGCCTCTTTGAGATTCTCAAATCTCTTGAAATGCTCTGTTCTATCATAATGATTCCCCCAATTATTTTTTCTCGCTAATTTAAACATAATCTGAGCTTTTTCTAAATCCAAGAGCATAAAATTATAAATATAGCTTATTTATAAATGTTTCTATTTTTGAAATATTCTTTTGTTTAATAGAAAGGTTTATAAAGATGAAAATCTCACACCTGTTATAGTAAATTATGAAAACTTTATAAAAATGAGAATTAAAGAGAACAAGTCTTTGTTTTTAGAGCAGTTTGGAGATACCCCCAAATTAAGAGTTTTAGATTTTCTTATAGATAATCATATGTTTGATTTTCCTATGACTGAGATAGCAAAAGGAGCTAATGTCAGCTATAACTCTTTTAAGTTATTTTTTCCCAAGCTTATTAGATCTGGAATAATTTACAAAACAAGAAAAATTGGAAAATCTGACTACTTTAAACTTAATCTGAAAAATCCTTTTATTAAAAATTTGATAAAGCTTGATTGGATTTTGACTAAAAGAAATATATTGCCAGAAATAGAAGAACCAGTCCATGCTTAATAATTAAGAAAAGTAGTTTCGTTGATGTGTAATCTTTTCCAGAAGAAAAATTTATAGAACCCAATGAATATTTAAGGAGAATAGCATCAGATAAAGAAAATATTTTATTGTTTAATATAATTTGATATCAAACTGATATCATTCTGCTATAGTTTCTTTCTGTCTCGAACATTTTTTAGTAAGTCAGGGTGCTGGGATATATTTCTTAACCAAAAGATTTAAATAGTTAGTAAGATTGTTCTTACCAAGATGGCAAATATAAACATAACTCGAATGAGTTCAAAAGGGCAGGTTGTAATTCCTCAAGAGATGAGAGAAAATTTAAGAGAAGGAGATAAATTAGTAGTTATAAAAAATAATGGTCAAATAATTTTAAAGAAGATGGAAGATTTTGATAAAAATTTAGAAGAGGATTTGGAATTTGCCAGAAGAACCGAGGAAGCATGGAAAAGAATTGAAGCTGGTAAAGGAGTAGAAATGGATTTTGATGAATTTATTGAAAAAATGAAAAAATGGTGAAGGTTATTTTTGATGAGAAATTTAAACACCTTTTTTCTAAAATTAAAGATAATCTATTAAAAGAAAAGATTATAAAACAAATTGAAAAGATTAAAACAAATCTAGACATTGGGAAACCAATGAGATACGCAAAAAAAGGAACTCGTGAACTTTATATTAAACCTTTTAGATTATCTTATGCTTATGTTATTGAAAAAAATACTGTGTATATCTTAGATTTATATCATAAGAAAAAACAGTGATTTTTAAAGTAGGCTAATTTCTCATCAAACTGATATCATTTTGATATAGTTTGCTTCTGATTCGAA
>CAZOGQ010000102.1:2578-4066 GCA_964579545.1 Candidatus Woesearchaeota archaeon
GGCTAATTTCTCATCAAACTGATATCATTTTGATATAGTTTGCTTCTGATTCGAATGTCCAGGTGTTGGATATATTATCAAAAACCTTAAGTATTCTTTTACATTATATATTATGTGTATATTAAATTTAAAAAAAGAGGGCAGTCTGCAGTTGCTATTGCATTAATCATATTATTAATAATTATTATTATCTCTCTGATTATTTTATTCACACAAACTTAAGTATTAGTCAAGTAAACCCCTTAACATCTTGTTTAAACAACTTAAATATTGTCTTAAAGTTATTGGATAGAATGGATAAAATTTAAAAACAAGTTTTTCTTACTTAGTTTATGAAAAGATATGGATGATTCTGGTTGATTGGAACTATTTTTTTGTATTGGGGATATTAGGAATCATTTTGCAATTGTCTTCTCAAAGGAGTATTTTTTGTGTAGGAATTCTCGCGGCTTTTTTAGGAGTTTTTATTATAATTTTGACTATAATCAAAAAGCATGATTACATATATGCTAAAAAACAAAATTAGCCTAAAAAGAGCAGGATTCAGGAGCCTATTTGGAGGAATTATCATTATAATAACAGAATTCTTTTGGCAAGTAAGTTTTTGTCCAATGTGTTGGATATTTTTAGGATTGTTTTTTATAATTATAGGATTATCTTTATTATAAGAGGGTTTAAGCAAAAGAAATAACATGGTGCTTTGCAAATATTTTTAAAAGCATTTTTCTTATGTTTTTCATGAAAAAAAGAGTGATTATAATTATTATTGTAATTATTGTCTTAATTCTATTTACCTTGCTTTTTGTCCGCTTGACAGGGTTTTCCTCCACAGAGATAAATTCCTGCCAAGATAGTGATGGCGGCAAAAATTATGTTGTCCGGGGTGAGGTCTTCGGTGAATATTATTTTTTAAGTCGCGAGACATTTCACAAATCAGATGTCTGTATAGATAAATGGAACCTTCTAGAATATTATTGTATTGAAGACAAAGGCGGCTTACATTCTTATGAGAAATTTGAAAAATACGAATGTCCTTTAGGTTGTAAAAATGGGAGATGTCTGCAGTATGAAGAAGGAATTGAGGTACCCAAAAAAATATCTTTTTGGCAAAAAATTAAAAGAATTTTTGTTGGTAAGTTTTAATGAATTTAACGTAACTTTTAAATAGTTGCAGTCTATTATTTTTTAATGAAAAACAAATTTTTACTTAGCTTCATGATCTTTTCTTTGTTTTTATTAGTTATAATAAGATCTAGTGCTTGCACAGTTACTAGTGATAATTATGCTCTAGAAGTATTGTTGAAAAAACCAAATCTTATCTACAACCAAAATATTTTAGTTGAAGCAAAAAATATAAAGGATATTGACAGTGAATATATTTACAAAAGCCATTATAATCCAAATCTTGTTGTGATTATATCAAAAACACAGCCTCCTCTTTTATGAATTCAGTGCCCTGTTCAAGGCATTGAAAAGAAAATTCCATAT
>CAZOGQ010000103.1:0-3879 GCA_964579545.1 Candidatus Woesearchaeota archaeon
CAGGTACAAAATTTAGCAATATCTGTAATTTACTTTTTATTTAATCAGCTTATTGTTGTTTTCCCGGTTCTTTTCTTCCTTATATTGGAAAATAAGATAATGAAAAAAGAGAAAGCAAAGACATTTTTAACAATTAATCGTAAAAAAATTAATTGGAATTTAATGTTAGCAGTAGTTTTTGGTTGGATTACAGTTCTTTTGATGACTGGTATAGGATACGTTACAGGTTCATTAAATTGGATAATGTTTGGATCAGCTTCAGGAGTAGCTGTTGCATTTTTTATCTCGATTCCTTCTTGGATTAAATTATATAAAGCAAAACAAACAGGAATTTCAGATTAATACTGGAAAAGAATTTCCAAAAACAGCAAACTATTTAAACTCAAGGGCCTTTTACCGTCTATAAAAATAAAAAAAGAGGGAGAATGAAATCAATCATATTCACAAAAGTGGAGGAAAGAATCAGAGATCAAGCCCTTAGAGATTTCGATGCCCAGTCGGTGCATCGAGAAAGATTTAATGCCCGGTTGGGGCATCGTTGAAAAAAGGGCTATTTTCGACCCCGGGGGGGGCATTTAACCTCAGGTTTATAATAGAATTATTTTTTCTTGAATTTAAAGCTTCAAATATTATTGAACTTATCAATATATTTTTAAATTATATATTTCTGTTTATTATATGAAACAAAAAACTGCTAGTGCTACAGTTATAGCACTAATTGTTGTAGCAGCTATGGCAGTTATTACAGCAGGATTATTTCTTTATCCATATTCACCAGACCAGCCTCCAAGTGCAGATGATACTGGTTCAACACCCCAAGGTATTCAAAATGTTGTTGATGCAAATAATCAATTTGCATTAGAATTTTATGATGAAATTAACAAACAAGGAGAAAATGTATTTTTTTCACCTTATAGTATTTCTGCTGCTTTAGCAATGACTTATGAAGGAGCGAATGGGCAAACAGCAGATGAAATGAAATCTGTTTTTCATTTTCCAGAAAATAATGTATTAAGACCAAATTTTGCTGCAATTTATAATGATATTAATCAAATAGATAAACAGTATCAATTAAATACAGGAAATGCCTTATGGGTTCAGCAAGATTATCCTTTTTTAGAAGATTATATTTCTAAGGTAGAGAATTATTATGGTGGGAAGGCGGCAAATGTTGATTTTGTTAAGGAAACAGAAAAATCAAGGCAAACAATTAATAGTTTTATAGAAGAACAAACAAATGATAAGATTAAGGATTTAATCCAGCCAGGGGCTTTAAATGCTATGACAAGAATGGTTTTAACAAATGCTGTTTATTTTAAGGGAACTTGGGAATGGGAATTTGATAAATCAGATACTCGCGATCAAGATTTTAAAATAAGCGCAGATAATATTGTAAAAACACCGATGATGTATATGGATCCAGATAAAGCAACATTCAATTATGCAGACATTGATAAATTACAAATATTAGAATTGCCATATAAAGGAGAGGATATTTCTATGTTAGTTTTATTGCCAAAACAGGGAGATGATTATGATTTTGAAACTGGTGAGGTAATTACTTCTGATTATACTCTTGAAGATATTGAATTGTCCTCTGAGAAACTTGAAGAATATAAATCAAAAATGAAAGAAACTGGTTTAGATGCAATTTACCTTCCAAAATTTGAATTTGATACAAAGTATTTCATGAAAGATACACTTACTTCATTGGGAATGCCAACTGCCTTCATTGGAGGTAGCGCTGACTTTTCAGGAATGGATGGAACAAAGAATCTATTTATAGACAAAATTATTCATCAAGCCTTTGTGAAAGTTGATGAAGAAGGAACTGAGGCAGCGGCTGCTACAGCGGTAATTATGGAAAAAATGGCTGCAATGCCAAGAAATATCTTTAAAGCAGATCACCCATTCATATTTATTATACAAGAAAGAGAAACTGGAAATATCCTCTTTATGGGAGGAGTTGTTGATCCTAGACAGAATTAACCCAAACATCAAGTTTAGTTTTCGACAGGGGTATAGTATATTAGTATTCGCATTTCTATTTTTGATTAAATTTAAACAACTCTCTTAATGTCCTGAGCGCTTTAAATTCACTTTACCACAAGCATCTTTTAGCTTACAATTACAACAAATACCTGAATTTGCTGACCATTCGGATGTTCCATAACAACCTTTTAGTAAGTTTCGTTGTTTTAATTCACTTTTCATTATTCCACCCTTAACCATTAAATATAAAACATTCGACACTATATATAGACTTAGGTAATAAAAATCCAAACAAATTTTAGATAATTGTTTATCTAAATCAAAACCTCCTTAACAATCACCCCAACCATCTCCTTAACATCAACATCCTCATCTGATTTCAACATTGAAGATATTTCTTTTTCATCCAAATCTGAAAGTTTAGAGTCTAAATTTTTAATAAAATCAAAAAGTTCTTTTCTTGTAAATTTCTCTTTAGAACTCTCATTTATTTTTTCTAAGATTAGCTCAATAAGAGTCTTGTCAACTTTGGCAATCTTATTCTTTAAAATAAAAGAAATATCATAAATATCCCTTATAGCAATATTTTTTCTTACCATTAAAGCTCTGAATTTTTCTGCAAGATTTTCATTTAAGTCAATTACCTCGATTTCAACATCTTTTTCTAAAATTGGATCGCCTGTAGCATCAATAAATTCATGTTTGATTGTTTTTCTTTTTGCAGGTTTTCTCAGCTTTTTTCTAAATGAAATTTCCAGTTTAATTGTCTGAGCAGAATTATCAATTATAGAATTATATTTTGTTATAATTTCAAGCCCAACTATTCTTGGTTTAAATCTAGAAGTTAACATTTTCCAGCCCTTTCCTAATTCTTTGCTTGTTTCAAGTTCTAATTCATCTAAAATCCCAATTAGCTCTCTTCTTAATTTATCTAATATTAGTTTTATTTGTCTTTTAGACAGCTCTTTTGTATCTTGATTATAAACAAAATCCAAATCCTCACTTAATCTGTAAAACCCGAGATAACATTTATTCAAACAAGTGCCTCCTTTGAAAACTAAATCTTTAATTTGTTTTTCTGAAACCTTATGAAGAATTCTAGTTAAATGATAATCTTTTTCTAGTAGCTCAGCTGGAAATTTAAGTTTTTCAGCAAGATCTATAATAAATCCCTTTAAATCAATCTTATTTTCCATTTTTTATCTAAAAGTTTAGTTCTTGTTTTTTTAATTGTAGTATAATAAGATAGTGCATTTTTCTTTTTTAATACATTTAGTAATTTATTGCTGTTTGTCAATAAACCAACAAGCTTTATTATTTTAATACTATTATACTTAATTGCATAATCAATTAATCTTGTTTTATTATATTCTACTTCTTTAATCCTGTCCATAACTTCACTTAAACCTCCAAGATATTCAGGATATTCAAGAACATCAATTATTGTCCTTTCTTTATCAGAATAAGGATATTTATATTTCCTGAAAATCCCAAATAACTTATTCTTCTTTATCTTAAAAAATTTATATCGATAATGTAAGATTTTTTTATCAGCAGAATATTTTGTATTAAAGACAAATAACTTAGTTGGAATCTGCTCTGTAAATCCGTGTAAATTAAATGCATTATACAAACCAATATAATATTCATCAGATTCTAAAAAACGCTCATTAAGCTCAAAATTGTCTATACCAACAGTTTTATCAACAGAACTAACAGGAACCACAATATAATGTCCTTTTTTAAAAAAAACAAGTCTTTTTTTCTGCAACATTGATTTAATAAGATATTTAGGATTTTTTGATATCTTTAATTTAGAGATCAAACTAATTAAATCATTTCTTTTGATTACTTTAATCTTCTTATATTCCAAGATGCTTTGTAATC
>CAZOGQ010000104.1:0-648 GCA_964579545.1 Candidatus Woesearchaeota archaeon
CCAAAATTATCAAAAGAAACTTTATATTATATTAGCTTAAGTATTTTGCTTATAGTAGATATAATTGTTTTAATTATTTTAATTAAAAAAGTACTTGTATTAAAGAGATTGAAAAAATTAAGATTTAACCAATAGCTCTTCTATAATCTATTATCTGACAGGAATTCATTCCCTCCACCTTTAAGGTTTCAAGAACTTCTGTGCCTTTATCTTCTGGCCAGCCAATTGTTACAATTAATGCTTTTAAGCCAAATGCAATTGGCTCTTCTTGTGTTGAATTAATTATAGCGCCAAATTCTTCAAGTTTTTTCTCAACCTGTTTTTTTAACTCTTCAAAATTTACATCCAAACCAATCGGCATTATCTTTAGTTTTATAGCTGTCATTGCCATAAACTTTAGAGAAAAAATGTGTTTATAAAGCTTGTTGAAATTCTACAAAAATAAGCAATTAACGGCGAAGGGACTGTTTAGATAAATGAAAATGAATAAATGAAGATGGATTAATTCTCAGTGCCAGTATTCGTGTAATGTTTTCTTTTTCTCCGTTAGTTGTTCCATCATAATAAGATTCTTGAATTATTCTTTCCCCAATTATTATCTCATAAACAAGTTTATTAGCGTTGTCTCTTGTTGTTAGGCCCTCACCA
>CAZOGQ010000104.1:665-3844 GCA_964579545.1 Candidatus Woesearchaeota archaeon
TTAAAATCCGCAAGGACCTCGTTTCTATTAAGCCATTCATAAATTAAACCACTACAACCACATTTGCCAATTAATTTTTTTCCATTATTTTCGATTACTATATCATCTATTTTGGGATGGCCAGTATCTAATTGTTGTTTTGTAACATCTTCTATTCGTTTATATAATTCCCAAACTTTACTTTCAGTTAAATATTGTTCTCCCATTTTTAATTAAATTTTGGCCCATTTATATTCTTTATTGTACTTTATTATATATTTCAACCACACAAATACTTTTAAATTAACTCTTATTTTTATAAACTATCTGAAAATGCAACAAAATTATGAAAAACTGGTGGAAAAAATTGCAAGAATATCTGGATTAAATGGAGAAGAGATTATCAGAAAAATTGAGGCTAAGAGAGCAAGATTATCTGGGCTTATTAGTAAAGAAGGGGCTGCACAGGTTGTAGCAGCAGAACTTGGAATAAATTTTGATAAAGAAAAAGTCAAGATTAATGAGCTTGTTGCTGGAATGAAAAAAGTTAATCTTCTTGGTGAAATAATACGAGTCTTTCCAATAAGAACTTATACAAGAAAAACAAATGAGGGACAGAGTGAAGGCAAGGTTTTAAATATTGTAGTGGCAGATGAAACATCTAATATAAAAACTGTTCTTTGGGATATGAACCATATCGCATTATTTGAGCAAGGGAAGATTAATGGGGGAGATGTTATTGAAATATTAAATGGTTCTGTGAGGAACATGGAACTGCACTTAACAGCTTTTTCTGAAATCAAAAAAAGCTCTGAGCAACTTGAAGGGGTCAAAACAGAAAGAGCATATAATTTTAAGAAAATCGTAGATATTAAAACTAGTGAAAATGTAAGGATTAGGGCAATCATCTTGCAGATGTTTGAGCCAAGATTATTTGAAGTGTGTCCTGAATGTAATTCAAGAGTATACAAAGAATCTGATTCTTTCACTTGTGGAAAACACGGCAAGATAATGCCATTAAAAAGAGCTTTAGTAAATATAGTACTAGATGATGGCTCCAACAACGTGAGAGCTGTTTTATTTTCTGAGCAAATAAATAAGTTAACTGGCCTTGACCCTGAATCAGAAGATTTTCTTGTCAGTTTTATGAGTAAAAGAAAAGAGCTTCTCGGAAAAGAAGCTTTTTTTTCAGGTCAGATGAGGCAAAACAAGATGTTTGGGAACAAAGAGATATTTGTTGAAGATATCGGTGAGATTAATCTAGATAAACTAATACAAGAACTAGAGCAAGGGAAAATTATATAGGAAAATTATTTTTTGCTTGTTTCCAAAGAAAATTAAAATAATTTCTATAACTATTTGCAATATCTTCATTTTTTATAATTACTATAATTGGCTTATCATTTATTAAATGAATTGAAACATAATTACCAAAAATTGATGTAGTTGCTTCACTTTTAATATTTAAATATCTAAATTCAAACTTCTTAAAGCTAAATGCTTCTGTTCCCTTATACTCTTTGTTTCCAATAATTCTTACCTTTATACCAATTTTTTCTACTTTTTTTGCTATTGTAGGCATTTCATATAAAGAATAAAAAACTCTTCCTGTTGAACCAAATACACAAAACTCTTTTTCTTTTAAAACTAGATTAACAAAAGCCCTTATTCCCTTTTTACCTTCATAAACATTAATTTCTGTTTGTCCTTGCTTTTGTTTTTTTATTGTTTTTAATTGTTTTATTAATTCTGAAACTAGAAATTCTTTTTCTTTGAGGTGGTTAAGCAAATTTTCAGGTTCTGAGCAGGAAAATATTTTTTTATTTTTCTTGATAATATAATTTACCTGTCCTTTGTCAATTAAATGATTTAAAACAGTGTAAGTAAGAGTTCTGTCCATTCCTAAATTCCTGGCCAGAGAATTTGCAGATAACTCTCCTTTTTTCAATAATTCTAAATATACTTTAGATTCATTCCCTGTTAAACCTGCTTGTTGTAGTTTCTCATAAATATCCATAATTTTCCTATTTTTTGTTAGTTTATAAATGTTGTTATTTTTAATAACAACTTAAGTTTAAAAACTGCTTTCTTATTACTTAAGAATAATTAAACTTATGAAAACATAAACATGAAAGATGATAGTTTGCTGTTAGATCTGATTATCATAACTGCGATGGTAGGACCATTTTTAGCTATAGCAGGTGGGTGTTTGTATAACTTGCATATTAAAAATTTACACGAAAAAAAATCAGCGCAAATAATTCAAAAATACGATATTAATTCTGATAAAAGATTAAACAAAGAAGAATTTTTTACCTATCTTCATTCAGAACATATTTCAGGCAGGTGCGGCAGAACCGGAGAAGAACGCCAAAAAATGTTCAGAGATTTTGATGTTAATGCTTCTGGTTATCTCGATAAAAAAGAATTAGAATATTTCGTTGATTTTATTGAATTTTTTGGTATAAAATCAATACATTCAAAATGAAAATCAAAGTATGCAGGGGGTTGGAAGAAATAATGGGCGAAAATCCGGTATCAGTTGGAAAATTTATTCGAAAAGCAGGAGAATCATTTATTCCAATAGTTGGCGATATACAGATCTACAGAGCAATAAAGTTATCAAAACAGTGTGAGTCAAAAAGCGAATACTTATTAGCTAAACGTTTTGCATTATTATTTGTTGCAACAAAATATATAGTAATTAGTAGTGCTCTGACAAATCTTTTGGGATGAAAATGGCAGGATATTTAGCAGATTTAAGTGAGGCCATAGTTAAGGGAGATGTGTTGATATCTGAAGAAGTTAGATATTATCCACGGAATATTAGAAGAAAAAGATCTAGTTTTAGAATGTTTCTAGAAGATAGTTTAAATTTAGTTGAAAATCCGCCACAAAATACTAAAGAAATGCTATTTGGAATTACCCCTCATGGGGTTAGCATGTTTGATACTACTATGGCTATTTATGATTCTCTTGAAGACATTGCTGAATATGGTCCTCAAGAAATTAGGTTTAGTAAAAAAATTAGAGTTTATGAGAAAACTTTTCTTGTAAAACCTTTTAGATGTCTCAAAAATGAAAGAAGAATAGCTGAATTTTTGAGAGGCTATCTCCAAAAAGATGTTCGTTGGGAAGATGTTGAAGGAGATAAAAAGATTGGTGTAGAACTAATTATTATCCCAATTGGGGGGTTAGAT
>CAZOGQ010000105.1:0-3796 GCA_964579545.1 Candidatus Woesearchaeota archaeon
TCATTTGTTCAAAATTCCATTAAGGAGAAAGTAAAGGAATTATGGAAAAAAGTTCAAAAAGAAATAAAATTCAGTTACAAATCTACTTTGGGAAATCACAGCTACCAAGTTTCTATTATCGATAAAGAAGGAAATGCAATTACTGGAACTAACTCAATTCAGTCTTTACCTTGGGGAGAAGGCGTTTTTGTAGAAGGAATTCCTTTAACTGCAAGTGGAAAAGTAACGCCTTTTAGCACTAATCCTGGAGAAAGGGAGTTTTCTGCTTTATCTATGCATATAGGTATGAAAGATTCAAAACTTTCTTTTGCAAGCGGAGCGTTTTCATCTTCATTAATCCCTGCTGAATTCCAGTTTTTAATAAATATTATTGATTATAAGTTACCTATAAATAAAGTAACAGATATGCCCCGATTTGGGACAACTTCAGTTGATATAGAAAAGCAAAAATATACTGAACGTGGCATATGGTTAGATACACGAATTAAAAAAGATATAATCAATACCTTGAATAAACGAGGCTTTAAATTTGATCAAGAAGATTACGTTGATACTGGTTTAGGTTCAGTTGTAATTGTTAAACCTAATGGTTCAGTTGAAGAGTCAATCGCTCTTATTTGAATTTTAGGGCGAACCTTTGAAAGAAACCCTCCTGGGTTTTAACCCAGAGATTGAATTTCAATTGTGAAAAGGCGAGCCAATCATCCACTCTTTCTCGACAATATTTATAAATCAAAGCAGTCTTGAAGGAATAATAAACAACAAGGGTAAAAAAGAGGCAAAAATCCCTTGAATATAACATTTTGCCTACTTGCTCGGTTCGGGCATCGAGGGTAAGATTGCTCGACTCCCAGATGGGGCATCGAAATGGGAGAGATTTGATGCCCAAGAGGTGCAATGAATTTGAAGATAACTTTTTAAAAGATATCTTATTATAATTTATATGAAAAACAAAGTTATTTTTATAGGATTGTTAATGTTTTTATTTAGTTTGACAATTGTTTCGGCGGTCTCATTTAATTTAGGGCCTAAAGTAAAAATTCTTGATGAACAGAATAGAGTATTGAATCCTGAAGATATAAATAAAGAAAAACAATTAGCATTTGAAGTGACATTTACAAATGAAATGAATTATTGGCTTTGTTCAAATTATTGGAGTGCTAGCTTAAAGATTTCAAAAGAGGGAGATGATGCAAATAAAGCACGAAACTTAAATTGGTATTATAATAATGATGACAATAAATTCTGTTTAGCTCCAAATGAAGAGTTTAGCATTTGGCTAATTTTTGAAGAATATAATGAATTGGAAAAAGATAAGAGAATTGGGAATTGGAAAATCAATCCTACAATTTCTCTTGGGAATAATCCAAATTATTACTTAACTAGTGATATTTCTAAAAGGAATAGAGCAGAGGTTGAAAAACAAGGAAATATTATAGATTTTACAATTACAAAAGATGATCCTTCAACAAATCCCGGCATGAAAGATTTCAGGGAAGGTTTTGAGTGGTTTTGGGATTATTGGATTCTTTGGATTGGAGGAGGAATTGTTATTCTAATTGTGATCGGAGGAGCAATAGTGAAAGCATTTAAATAAAATGGCAAAACATTGGTAGGATAATATTATAGAAGATATCATTGGAGCTTTTAGAATTTTTGTAGTTTCTGCATTAGTAATTTTCGTAGCTCTTGCGGTTGCAAAAGCTTTGTATCCCGCATTTCCTCTTGATAATTCTTCTTCCGGGATAGTTGCAGTTATCTTAGGTATTTTTTTAGTACTGATCAAATATATTAAAGGCAAAAATAAATATTAAAGAATTTACTTCCTTTTTTTGTTAAAATATTTCTTCGCAAATTCTCTTGTAAATTTATTTATTTCTAAAAAAATATCAATTGCACTTCTCTTTTCTTTTTCACTTTTGGCTATTTGGGCCATTGGTCTAAACTCTTTAGAACTCATTAATTCTGGTTTAATCCCCCTTATTAATTCTTTCCTAGCTTGAGATTCTGTTAACTCTCCTTTTTTAACTCTTTTATCTAAAGCAATTAATCTTGGAGCAATTTCTTCACTAGGAATTTTCCAACTAGGAAAATAAATACCTTTAGACAGTTTCATTTTATTATAATGAGCATACGGATTTCGCAATTCTTCTTTTTTCTTTTTTAAAAATTCTAATTCTTGATTGCTCAAAATCTTTTCACATTTATTAATAGCGTGACCAAAATTCATTTCTTCTAACTCTTCATCTTTAACCCCTTCAATAAATAATTTTTCCTTGACAATATTTTCTAAAAGAATTCCCATTAATACCAGAGAAGCGTTATAAAATTCTTGGGCAAGTAAGAAATAAGTTTCAAAATATAATGCTCTTAAATGGGGTTCCATAAAAGGAAGTTCTTTATTTGGAAGTTTGTCAAGTGTCTTTAAGAAACTATCTTTTATCTTATCTAATTCCATTTTAATGAATTCCTTTTTATCTGGATATATTTTGCGGTCTTCCCATTTCATAAAAAACCAACAAACTCAAACTATTTAGAATTTACTACCTCAAAAATAAGAATTGAATAATAGTTTATCTTTCAGAACATAACTGCAAGTTTTATAAATCATAAAATATTTACTAACTTATGGCTATTATCAATTCAGCTGACCAATTTGTAATATTTTTAGTCTTTTTAGTTATGCTCTTTTTTCTGATTAAAGCCATTGTTATTAGGAAGTTTAAGCATTCTTCTTATGATGAATACCTTTTCGCTTCAAGAAAATTGTCAAAAAGACAAATCAGAGAATCAACAGCCGCTACCTATACTGCTTTTGCAACTGTTTTCTTTTGGTTTATTGTTTTAGGAGGAATATATGGGTGGTTTCTTTTACTAATTCCAATATTCTTATATTTAGGCAATTTTCTATTTACAAAAATTATCAAATGGTCTGAAGTTAATTTAAAGGAACATTCTACAATTGGTTCTTACATTCGTTCTAAATCATCATTTAAACCTCTTAGATTTATGGGAGATTGGATAGTAGTCATTTTTCTTTTTTCAGCTTTATTGGTGGAGATTGTTATTGGGTCTGGAATTTTGTCCAGTTTAATTCCTAATGTTCCAGGAGGGCAATTGTTTTTTATAATTCTTCTTTCTCTGCTTATGATTTCCTATATAATTATTGGTGGTTATCGTATGGTTATCTTAAGTGATAGAACACAATTATATCTTACTTTTGCTGGAGTTGGAGCACTCCTTTTGTTTTCTTTATTTTATTTAGGTTTTCCAAATACAGAAACTAATCTCTTTTATATTCCTAATATCCCTCTTAGTGCTTGGCTAGCATTTTTGGTAAGTGTGATAGCAGTTCAAATATTTGCTCCACTTTGCCAATTACAAAACTGGCAAAGAATCTCTGCCTCAAAAGAACAGAAAAAAGCCCTTGCTGCCCATAGGGAAGGGGCTTTATTAGGAACAATATTGTGGACTTTAATGATTATATCTGCTATAATTTTGTTTGTTAAACTTAAAGGAAATATTGATTTCGCTACAATATTCTCTTCTATGAAAAATGCTGGTTTTATGACCTCTTATATTTTTTATCCACTGGTTTTCATTAGTTTTGTAGCAGCGATGATTTCTACAGCTGATAGTGCAACTGCGGGGCTCTATCTTTTTATATATGATAAGATTAAACAAAGAAAAAAAAGAGAACTTAAACCAAGTTTTTCTTTTAATATTTTAGTGGGTTTGGCCTTATTTAGTTTAATTTTATTTATTTATCTCCTTAATCAAACACAGGTACAAAATT
>CAZOGQ010000106.1:0-3711 GCA_964579545.1 Candidatus Woesearchaeota archaeon
TTTAAGAAAAAAGAGCAGAGAGCTTAAAGTAAGGCCAAGTATAAGAGCAAGAGGCAGGAAAGGGAAGTAAAAAATTCTGATGATTGAATAAAAAGATATCATAGCTATTAATAACTATAATAATCAATAAACCAATCGACCAAAAATAAATTGACGATTATGTAGATTATCCATTAAAATTAATAACAAAAATTCTATAATTCTAAATACACCCCCTATTAGATAACAACCCCTTTATTTACATATAAAGTTTGGGGGCACAAAAATTATTAGTAATCTTCAAACCCATAAATTTAGCTATTTTTAGCATCTATTATTGATATTATATTGAAATTTACTGTGCCTTAAAATAAAACGACCATAATTAATTATAAAATGTATTCTTAAAATATATTTCAAAACACATAAATCTTAATAAACAACATCTTTTTAGTTAGATTGTAAAAATGGTCTATCGCGTATTGCTTAATGACGGCATGCATCGAGAAGGTTTAAGGTTATTTAAGGATGCTGGTATTAAGCAGGATACTACAAAGAGGAATTTGGACGAATTAATTAATGATATCGGAAATTTTGATGCAATAGCTGTCAGAAGCGCAACAAAAGTTACAAAAGAAGTTATTGAAGCTGGTCATAAAGGCAATCTAAAACTTATAGGAAGAGCAGGTATAGGTTATGACAACATAGATGTAGATGTTGCTTATAAATGTGGTATTCCGGTAGTAATTGCGCCACATGGAAATACTCCTTCTACTGCAAACCTGGCTTTTACAGGCATCCTCACTCTCTCAAGAAGAATAGCTCAATTATACCCCCCATTAATAAGTGATGGAACATGGCTAAAGATCCCAGAACTTCAAGGAACTGATATCTCTGGAAAAACCTTGGGGATAATTGGCACTGGCAGGATTGGAAGGGCGCTTGGAAAAAGAGCTCTTGCATTCGACATGAGAGTAATTGGTTACGATACTAGTTCTAGGGTAATGAGGACCCTTTTTGAAGATTCAGGAATAGAGCCTGTTGAAAAAGATTACCTCGTTAAAGAATCAGATTTTATTAGCATTCATACTGGTGGTAAACAAATCGTGGTTGGTGAACCTGAACTTAGTTTGATGAAGCCAACTACCTATATTATTAATGTATCAAGAGGGGATAATGTGGATGACAGTGCATTACTTAATGTACTTTTAGAAGACAAAATTGCGGGAGCGTTTCTTGACGCTCATAAAAACGAACCAAAAGAAAAAGGCAAAAAATTAGAGAGTATATTTGTAGGTAATAAACAACTAGAAGGAAAAAATATCATTCTCACACCCCATATAGGGGCTTTAACAGCAGAAGCTCAAAAAGGAACTTCTAAAGAAATGGCAGGGGTTATTGTTGATTATTTAATACGGGGGACTTTATCAAATGCAGTGGACTTAATTGACACAATAAGAGACGTTGAATAAAAGAGCCAGCTCATCTGTTGTTTGTGCATAGCAAAGACGTTCCAGGGGCATATGGTAAGATATGCAAAAAACTTGGAGATTACTGAATAAATATAGGTACGGCGCTTTCTGGAAATTTTGTTTTAAAAGATGGGACAAAAACAGGCGGCGTGAATACTGTTTTTCATGTTGAGCAGGAAGTTAATCAAGAAACTCTCAATGAGCTTGAAAATCTTGATGTTGTATACAGAGCGAGAATTTGAGTTTTTACGCAGAAGATTTTTCTTTTAACTTCAAGTTTCTTTGAAGCCAAAGGAAGATTTATAAACTGCAAAATATATATCCAAGTATAATAATTAAAAAATAAAAATAATATTAAGATGCAGTATAAAATATTTTCAGTGTTTTTTGCATTAATATTAATTTTATCAATAGCATCATTTGTTTCTGCACAAGAAAGTTCAATAACAACAAGAGTGAATAAAGTTGAAATCAGTCCAGATGCGATAACAACAGAAGCAGAACCTTGTGCAATGCCAGCATGTAAAGGAGCTTATGAAACAGGTGAATATTATAATAATGGATGTCCTGTCTTTGAGTGTCCTAAGTCTGGTGACAAAGTCGAAACTTGTCCTGAAATACCTATTCCAAGATGTCCTGATTATTATGTTTCTGAATATGATGAAAATGGCTGCCCATTGAAATATTCATGTCCGCCAGTAGAAAAAGAAAAAATTGAATTAATTCTTGAAAAACAATATGAGCCAGGAGAAAAAATACAAATTAAAGTTAAAAATAATCTAAAAAGGACTATTTATTATATTGCAAGTGGTTTCGGGGCTAGAGATAATGCTTATGTTATTTATCGACTTTATTCATATTATAAAAAAGTTCCAGTTGTTAAACCAGACCAAGCTCCAGGATCTCAGACCACGGCGCAAGGAACTGGTACCATTGTTGTTGGTAAAACAGCAAAAAAGATAGTTTCTTCTCAAGTATCTGATGAATCTGAAACAAGTACAGAAGATAGTGGTGATATAAGCTGGACTAGTGACGTACCTTATCCTAAAAGACCAGTAACAGTAAGAAAACTTACCCTGTTAAATTATTGTTTACCTTGTCCGACAATTTATTTAATTAAAGAAATTAAGCCAGGTGAAACTGTAGTTATTGATACATGGAATCAGCTTGAATTTGAAAAAAAATGTCCTTCTAGTGGAACCCAGACAGGAAAGCAAGTTTCTAATGGAAATTATCAAATAAATTTTCGGTATTCAGAAAAAGAAGAGGACTTTTCAGATGAAAAAACAATAGCCAGAAAATTTAAGATATTTAGTTGCCCTGAAAATTGTACTTGTGGTGGTAATGATAATATCATAATAAGTTGCCAGAGAGGAAGAGAAGTTCCTGTTTCAGCGGGAATTGTTTCCAGAAAAGGTGAGATAAAAACAATCAAAATAAAGAAAGTTTCAGAAAAAGAGATTTCTATAGAATCAACAGAAGCAGTTGAGGTTTTACCTACTACCACAACTTCTCAAAAAATAATTGTAGAAAACAATAAACTTTATACAGAAATTTCTACTGGAAAAAAGCAGATAATTTTGCCAGAGGAAGCTGCTAATGAAGCAACAGAAAATATGCAAGTTGATATGGGTAGTGTTAAGAGCATAGAACTTAAAGAAGAGGATAATAAACCAGTATATTATGTTAAAGGGGCTAAAAAAGTTAAAATTATTTCAGTAATTCCAGCAACAATGAAAATAAAAACAAAAGTTAATGCAGAGAATGGAGAGATAATTTCAATAAAAAAATCTTGGTGGAGTTTTTTAGCTAAATAAAAAAATTGATAAGATTTTATTAAAACCTTATATCTTTTTGGTCTGTGGGATTGAGGAACATATTACCACATTAAATTATTAGTATTAAGCATAAAACCTTTTTTGATTAAAGATAATGGATGAAAATACTGTATAAGTAAGAACTTATTCTTTGCTGCGAGCTGAAATTAACAGAACTCATAACACAAACAGTATCTTCAAACAACTAAAAATATTCCTGAAATAATGAATAACTATAGGAAAAGACATTAGTTTTTACCCATTTTATGTCTTTTCCTATTAGTAAAGGCGCTATTTTAGTGAATTACTTGCGTCCTTTACTATAATATAAAGTAATAATCAATTAAAGATAGGTTCTCCTTGTTCTTCTTAATCAGAGTAATAAATAATTGTCAGTTTTTAATAAATTAATATCTAAATATTTCTATGAAGTAATACTCAAT
>CAZOGQ010000107.1:0-3686 GCA_964579545.1 Candidatus Woesearchaeota archaeon
TTTTAGTAGGCAGCGGCTCAGGCAAAATCTTTTTTTATAAGAACATTGGAACAAACAAAGAACCTATTTTAGCTTCTGGTGTGGCTTTAAAATCTGAAGGAAAAGATATTAGTTTTTTACTTGGAGCACAGCCAGGAATGACTGTAACACGTATAGATGTTGTTGATTGGAATAATGATGGTGGTCTTGATATTGTAGTTGGTACTACATCAGCAGTGTATTTAATTGAAAGCATTCCAGATGAAGGTGTTGAATATGAAACACCTGAACCTATATCTCAAGAACCAGAAATTCCACTAATAAGCGGAGGCGTTATATCTTGTTGTCCTGAAACTAATAATGGAGCAATATGTCAAGAGATTTTATCTGAAACTTGCAATAATGAATGTAAAGAAAATTGTATTCCTAGTAAATGCAGTCAGACAAGCCAATGTAAGCTTGGCTGCTGCATTGATGATGAAGGAATCTGTTCTGTTAATTCGCCAAAACAGATTTGTGAGCAAGGTGGAGGAACATGGCAAGATAATGCAGATTGTAATCTTGCTGAATGTCAGCTTGGATGTTGTGTTCTAGGAGATCAGGCTAGTTTTGTGACAGAACAGAGATGTAAAAAACTGAGTGAATTGTATGGTCTTGAGCTAGATTATCGCGCAGGCATAAGAAATGAAATACAATGCCTTGCTCTTTCTCATAACCAAGAAAGAGGAGCTTGTGTTTTTAAGCAAACAGACGGAGATTTTTGTAAAATAACAACAAAACAAGAATGTATTACATTAACAAGTATTGCAGACAATTTTTATAGTGGCTATTTATGCTCTCACCCTGATATTGCTCTATGTGAAAAACAAGTAAAAAAAGGATGTGCTGAAGGAAAAGAAGAGGTTTATTGGTTTGACAGCTGTGGAAATACGGAAAATATTTATTCTGCAGACAAAAACGCAAGTTGGAATAATGGCTTTATACTTGATAAAGAAGAATCTTGTAATCCTGGCCAGAGTAATGCAAATTCTAAAGATTGTGGTAATTGTAATTATTTTTTGGGTAGTAAATGCAGTTTAGAAAATGGAGATTATATATGTAAGGGTTCTGATTGTAAAAATGTACCTTATCTTGTTGATGGAGCTGGAAAAATCATTAAAACAAAAGATAGGCAAAATGGTGAATCTTGGTGTGTTTATGATGGCAAAATAGGAGAAGGAGACGATGTTGCTGGAAGCAGATATTTTAAATATTTTTGTTTAGATGGTGAAGTAAAAATAGAGCCATGTGCAGATTATAGAAATGAAATCTGTACAGAACAAGATGTTGATATAGAAGGAGAAACATTCTCAACTGCAGCTTGTAGAATAAACAAGTGGCAAGAATGTCTTTTTGGTGAAGGTTGTGGTAAAACCTCTGATTGTTTTGAAATGTCTTTAAAAATAGGAGATGCAGAAGAAACTAGTGTTTGTTTACCAAGTTATCCAGAAGGATTTGACATAACAACAGAAGAAGGAGGAGAAGTAGCAGAATCAATATGCAGTATGGGAAATATTAATTGTACTGTTATTTATGTAAAAAAATTATTTAAAGGATGGGATTGTGTTCAAAACTGCGATTGTGAAAAAAAAGAGTTCACACAACAAATGAATAATCTTTGTAAGAGTTTAGGAGATTGCGGAGCTTATGTAAATTATCTTGGTGTTGTAACAACCGGTGGCTACAGTGTTGTAAATGCCCCGGCACTTTCAGGATGCGCTTGTGATTCATATACAAAAAATGCAGAGCCAGTTGAGGGTCAGAAAGTAGAGCCAGATATTCAAGCTAATGAATTATTTTTAGGAAGTGAAGAATCTACAACAGGAGAACTTCCAGATTTAACTCACTCAGAATATGAACCAAAAGATTACACAACAACTGTTGGAGCTTTTGGAGCAATTGCAGGGGCGGGTTATCTGACTGTTAAACTTGCTCATGGGTTTGCCCCATTTATATCACAAGAAGCTTTTTTCTTCCCAGAATTAGCACCCACGTTTGCACACCCTAGCTGGGCAGCATTTGGAAATGCAATGGGTGCTGCTGGAATTGGAGCTGTTGTTGGAATGGTATTTGCTGAATTATTTGGATTAAAAGGAGAAGCAGCATTAGCTCTTTCAGCTGCAGGAGCAGCAGCTGCTCTTACAGTAGTTTTAGCTGCAAAAGGACCAACAACCTTAGCAACTTTATTCGGCCCACTTGGATTAATTGTTTTAGCTGTTGTGATTATTTTTGCTTTATTACTAAAAGCATTAGGAATCGGAAAAACAAAAGAAATATTAGTTGAATTTAAATGCAAGCCTTGGCATCCTCCTACTGGCGGAGCTGATTGTGAGAAGTGTAATAATCCTCTAAAGCCATGTTCAAAATATCGTTGTATATCAGCTGGACAATCATGCCAGTTTATTAATGAAGGGACAGACCATGAATTATGTATTGCAGGAGGACAAGATGACGTTTCTCCTCCACAAATAAGTCCTTTAAAATCTTATTTAACAATTGGTTTTAATTATGAAGAATTTGATAGAGGAGTTAAGATAAGATCTGGAGGAGAAAGAAAAAAATGAGAAAGAAAAAAGCAAAAACAATATTTGAAGTTTTAAGTCTGGTCTTATTGATATTTATAGTTGTGTCTGCTGTTTCAAATCTGAATGAAAATGTAATGGCAGGACAAGGCGAAATGCCTGTTTTAAAAGAGCCAAAAGTGCTCCAAGAAGAAGTTCTGGTTTGCCCAAAAGAGGGAATGGGCAGACCAGTTCCATTTGTTGTTGATTGGGATAATGATGGAAAAAAAGATCTTCTCTTAGGTGAGATACAATCTGCTGGAATTCGTTTATTCAAGAATAAAGGAACAGACGCAAAACCATATTTTCCAGATTCTGAATATCTCCAAGCTGAAGGGACTATGCTTATGGTTGGATTCTCATGTGCACATAGTGTATGTCCATATGTTGCAGACTGGAATAATGATGGAAAAAAAGATTTGATAGTTGGGACAACACCAGGGTATGTTGGTGTATATCTTAATGTTGGTACAAATGACTCACCTATGTTTGGATCATCTACAGAAGATCCGCCAGCGATGTTTGCACTTAGTGCAGAAGGAAAAGATATTGATGTTGGTGAACAGGCAGCACCATGTGTAACTGATTGGAATAATGACGGAAAAAAAGATTTGTTAGTAGGATGCGAAGGTGGGACAATTTCTTTATTTCTGAATATCGGAACAGATGCAGAAAATTTATAAAACAATAGAAGAAATAGCGGAAACGGATGTAAATGTACTTATTACCGGAGAAACAGGGACCGGAAAAGAACTTATCGCCAGAACCATACACAAGTTGAGCAAAAGAAATAACAGACCCTTCGTAACCGTAGACTGCAGTTCACTTACGGAAACACTCCTGCAGAGTGAATTATTCGGACATAAAAAAGGTTCGTTCACGGGAGCGATAAAGGATAAAAGAGGCATGTTTGAAGAAGCAAACGGGGGAACACTTTTCCTGGACGAAATAGGCGACGCCCCTCATTCAATCCAGGCCGGACTTCTGCGGGTCACGGACAGAGGTGAAATAAGAAGAGTGGGCGATACGGAAACGAAAAAAGTGGATGTTCGCATAATATCCGCTACCAACAGGGATATTGAACAGGCTGCCATGCTGAGAGAATTC
>CAZOGQ010000108.1:0-3565 GCA_964579545.1 Candidatus Woesearchaeota archaeon
TTATTTTTTTAGAGCAAAAATAGCATTAATTAATTTAGAAATAAATGTGTAACGCAATTCATCCGTCCATTAAAATGGGCGGGTTTCTTGCTAAATTTCTTAGACCTGGCACAATTGTTCAGATAGATATTAGTGTAATAAAAGAAGATAAGCAAAAATTATTTTTTCTCCGACTCAGTTTTTTCACTTTCTTCTGATTCATTTTTCTTTTTCTCAGCTTGCCTCTCTTTCTTTTCCTCTAATTTAACTGCAACTTCTTTAACTTCAATCTCTTTCCCAAGAATCTCTTTAAACTTGTCTTTATACATTTCAATAAATTTAACAAAATTTTTCTCAGCTTCAATTATAATTTTACTAGTTTCAATATCAAACTTAAATCTTTTCTTTAGAAAGAAACCCATGAGTGAATTAATTTTATCTTCTTCTTTATCAATCTTCTTTAATATTTTAAATTCATATTCAATTGTCTTACCTGCAAGCGGATTATTAAAATCAACACTTATTCTGCCTCCTGAAACAGATATAATCCTGACAAGAAAATTATCCAGATAAAAGACCATGCCTGACCTGGGCTGGATATTTTTTTCAGTAAAAACACGGAGGGGCATTGTCTTTACAAGTTTTGGATCTCTCCTGCCAAATGCTTTTCCTGGTGGCAGTTCAACCTTGTATTGTTTACCAACCTCTTTCCCTTCCAGTGCTTCATCAAATCCTTTTACAAGCATTTCCTGTCCAACGCAAACAACAAATGGCTTCAATCCAGCTAATTCTTTTTCTTTTATATTTGGATTTAGCTCTTTCATTCTCTCTTTAATATTAGTATCAAATATCTCGCTGTTCGCTAGACCAACAAATTCTAACTCCACAAAATCTTTTTTATTTGTAGCTTCCATATTCACATATAAGATAATAGATTTAAAATACTTTGGATTAATATAAATTAGATAAACTAAGATTATTGATTACCTCAATAAAATTATATAATAAACATATAAGAACAATTATAAAAATACCTACAGAGATATTAAGTTATTAAATTATTAATATCAATTATTTCTTATATTTTATAGATATCATTAAGCACTTTGTTCAATCAAAGCATTTATAAATATATTTTCTTGTTATTGTTTATGGCACTAATAAATGCTACAGATATAAAAAGCGGAAAGAGTATAATTATTGATGGTCAATCTTGTATTGTCAGGGGTATAGATAAAAGTAAGACTGGTAAGCATGGGGCAAGCAAAGTAAGAATAGAGGCAATAGGCATAATCGATGGTAAAAAAAGAATCATAGTTAAGCCAGGGCATGAAAGACTTGAAGTTCCATTAATAAGTAAGAAAAGAGGGCAGGTATTATCCATAAGCGGCGGATCTGCAAGTATAATGGACCTTGAAAGCTATGAAACAATTGAATTACCTTTCACAAAAGAGCTAGAAGAAGAATTAAAAGAGGGCATACAAGTTGAATACTGGTCAATTGAAGGAAAGAATATAATAAAAAGAATTTTAGGGCAATAAAATGGCAAAAATACAAATTGCAACAGATAGAGTTTTTAAGAATGTTTTTATATGCAAAAAGTGTGGAACTAAAATACGTGCAGATCCAAAAAAAATAATTGAAAAAAAGGTGAAGTGCCGGAAATGTAAAGGCAAGAATTTCAGGCAGAAAAAAAGAAAATAAAAAGAAAATGGGTTTTTTTATTTATGATATAAGCTTTTTAATATTGTTTATGTTATTTGTTGCTATCTTCCTGTATAAGAAGAGAAAAAATCTGAAACGAGAAGGTCTAGCTTTTTTATACAGAACAAAACTTGGCTTGAAATTTATAGATTATGCGAACAAGAAACTAAAAAAAATCTTGCCCATATTAAGCTGGTTATCTATAATTTGTGGTTATGTGCTAATGAGTCTTGTGCTGTATTTTATTTTTAGACTGGTTTATTTAACAGCAAAATTTCCAGAGTTATTTAAGATTATAAAGGTTCCACCACTTATTCCTTTGATTCCTTATCTTCCAAAGATATTTAAAATAGATATATTGCCCCCATTTTATTTCACATACTGGATAATTGCTATTGCAGTTATTGCAATCTTCCATGAATTTAACCATGGAATATTTGCAAAGTTCAATAAATTAAAGATAAAATCAACTGGATTTGGATTTCTTGGACCTTTTTTGCTTGCATTTGTAGAAATTGATGAAAAAACAATGGCTAAAAGAAAAAAGTTACCACAAATCAGTATACTGTCTGCAGGAAGCTTTGCGAATGTTATTTTGGCAGTTATATTTCTATTGCTTATGTGGATATTCTTTTCCCTGACTTTTATGGAAGGCGGGGCTTTTTTTGATAGTTACACTCTATCACAAATTAATATAAGTCAGATAAAGAGTATAGAAAATATCTCTGTTGTTCCAACAAATGAAAATATGCTTGCTGTCTTACAAGAAAATAATTTTAGCCAAGATCTCATTATAATAAATACACGCAACAAGAAATTTCTATTTGAACCCGAATTATTGAAACAACAATTAGAAACAGAGACAGATAAACTAATACTTTATGATGATGCTCCTGCTGTAAATGCGAGATTAAAAGGAATCATCATAGAAATAGACGGCGCAGAAATAAAAAATAATGATCAGTTAGCTGAAAAAATTTTAGAATACAAGCCAGGGGATAAGGTAAACATAAAAACAAGATTAGATGGTGAGATTCCTGATTATAATATAACTCTTATCGAGCATCCACAAAATAAAAGTAAAGCATTTATTGGAATAGGCGTACTACGAGCAAGAAAATCTGGTTTCTTTTCAAAACTTTATGGCCTCTTAGCATTTTTCCAAGATTCTTCCACCCACTATATTCCAAAGATAAACAAAAACCTTGCCATATTTATCTACAATTTATTATGGTGGCTAGTAATAATAAATATAAGTGTGGCCTTAATAAATATGTTACCATTTGCAATATTCGATGGTGGGAGAGTTTTTTATCTTACTGTTCTTGCACTTGTAAAAAAAGAAAACAGAGCAAAAAAAATATTTTCTGTTGTAAATTATCTTATTGTTCTGATGTTCTTAGTTTTAATGTTAATTTGGTTTTTTGCAGTAATACGTTAAAAAGTAAAGAATTGGGGGGCTGGTAGGTCAATGGTTTAGACCACTGCCTTCGCACGGCAGAAGTTCTGGGTTCAATTCCCAGCCAGTCCATTTTAGAGAGAAAAACAGAAAAGTATTTAAAGAAGAGAAATTTATTTCTTTCAGTTTAAATAAACAGAAAAAAGAGAGGTCTTCAAGAAAAAAATGGGAAAAAAGAAGAAAAAATCAAAGAAAAAAGGGAAGAAGAAAAAAGGGAAAAAAGGAAAGAAAAGATAAGCAGATTTTTATTCTTATTTTTTAATTTTATTTTAAGTTTTCTTAATTGTTTTTATTGGAAAATTTTAAATTAGCTAATTATTTAGAAAAATAATGCAGAAAAAAATAAAATCCTTGCTGAAAAAACAACATTATGAAACAGTTGGGGAGCATGCAGCAGTTAAGATATGTAGATGGACTAAGAAA
>CAZOGQ010000109.1:0-3541 GCA_964579545.1 Candidatus Woesearchaeota archaeon
CTATCGTTGTCTTCTCTTACATAATTCTGGGCACACCATCTTCAACATAACGCTCTTTATTAAACATACATCTTGTGATGCACTCATCTCTTTCTATTTTTTATCTTTGAATTCTTGATATATCTTAAAATAAGGGTTTTTATTTTTAAGTTTTTATATTCTGGGTTATGCATATCAGAGAACTTACTTCTTTTTTTTCTTGCCAGAGCGAGATTCTACTTCTTTTATCTTAAGTTTGTCTTCTATATTTAGCCTTTCAAGAAGTTCCTTGTATCTGTTTCTAATTGTAACTTCTGTTATTCCTGCAACATCTGCAACTTCTCTCTGAGTTTTTTTCTCATCATTTAATAAAGCAGCAACATACAAAGCAGCTGCTGCAATTCCTGCAGGTCCTCTTCCGCTTGTTAGCTCTGAGATTTCAGCTTTTTTTAAAATTCTAAGAGCATCATTTTGTGTTTTCGGAGATAAATGCAGGATTGAAGAAAATCTTGAAATATAGTCTTTTGGGGAGCTTGGCGTAACTTTTATTGCCAGTTTTCTGATTATAAATCTATATGTTCTACCAATCTCTTTTCTTTCAACATCAGATGCATTTGCAATCTCGTCTAATGTCCTTGGTATATTATAAGAACGGCATGCAGCATAAACACATGCGGCAATGACAGATTCCATACTTCTTCCTCTAACTAAACCGCGTTGTAATACAAAATTATATACTCTAGAAGCTTCATCTCTTACAACCCCCGGTAAACTTAAAAACGAAGCAACTCTTCTCAATTCTGCCATAGCAAGTCTTAAATTTCTTTCTATACTTGTTGAAACTCTTTCTTGCCATTTTTTCAATCTAAGGAACTTTCTTGTTTGTTTTCCCTCTAATTTATAAATATCTGATATTTCTCCGACATTTGTTGTTAGGCCTTTGTCGAATTTTTGTATACTTAAAGGAGCTCCACCCCTTCCTTTTTTCTCTGATTTATCAAATTGGCCATGTATATCCTGGCCTGTGTCAACCATTTTTTCTTCTACTAATAAGCCACAATTACTACAGATTATCTCACCCCTTTGCTCATCATAGATTAAGTGGACACTGTTGCATTCAGGGCATCTTTTTATAAAAGCCATTTTAACACAGTAATATAACACTTATAGAAAGCTTTATAAATCTTTTGCTTGCTTATTTAAAAATCTTTCGGAAAACTTTTTAAACCCAGATTATTCTGATTTTTCTGTTTTGTTGATTAAAATAGCTTGTACATTTCCCTCTTGACTTGGTCTATTAGTTATTTTTGCCTTACCAAGTTCTGTGTCTATTATTGCACCTTTATTAAGAATATTTTGTCTTGCAAGAAACCTGTTTGAAGGAGTTTCAATAACATTCTTTATCTTAGCTTTTTTGCATTTACCTGTCTTTTTATCAGTAATATTTGCAATTTCTGCAGAAAATAAAACAATTTTTTTATTGCCTCCCTGTACCCTTAATATTTTCTTTTTTGTTGCACCAAGTTTAACAATCCTCGGCTGCCCGGCTATACTATGCGATTTTCTTTTTTTTGGCTTTTTATATCTGCCCCCAGATTTTTTTCTTCCTTTTTGCATATTTTTTTCTGTTTACCCTGATTTAAATATCTTTCTTTTTTGGCTTTTTAGCTTATTTCTCATCTTTTTGAACATGGGGTTGTCTAAGAACGAGGGAAAGATTTAAAAAGAATACTTGGGCTAAGACATTATGGTAAATGGTATTGAGAGACCTTTAGATCTTCTTAATAGTTCAAAAGGGAAAGAAATTTTAGTACAGCTCAAGAGTGATAGACAGTTAGTTGGCACACTACTTGCCTTCGATATTCATATTAATGTTGTTCTTGATAACACAAAAGAAATGCAAGACGGTGAAGTAAAGAGGAATATTGGTTTAACATTTTTGCGAGGAGATACAATTATATTTATTTCACCAGCTTCTGTTGTTTTAAAAGAAGGAAAGAAGTAAATTTACAAATATATTTAAATCACTTTTTCTTTGGGAATTTATGATAATTGAAATTACTTTTCTTGGAACGGCACAGGCAATTCCAACTGCAAAGAGAAATCATGTAGCTATGCTCTTAAAATATGGTGGTGAGATGATTTTATTTGATTGTGGTGAAGGTACTCAGAGACAGTTTCGCAAGGCAAGATTAAATCCTTGTAGACTAACAAGGCTTTGTATAAGTCACTGGCACGGAGACCATGTTCTTGGAATACCAGGATTATTCCAAACATTAGCTTTGAGTAATTATTCAAAAAAATTGCAAATTTATGGGCCAGAAGGGACAAAAGAATTTACAAAACAATTAATAAAACCATTTATTCCTGTTTTAAAATTTAGAGCAGAAGTTCACGAGGTAGAAGGAAAATTTTTTGAAAATAGAGATTTTGAAATTCATGCTTTTCCCTTGCTTCATAGAGTTCCTTGTAATGGCTATTTTTTTAAAGAGAAAGATAAGTTAAGAATAAAAAAACAGAAACTTGAAAAATTAAAAATAAAACCAGAAGACAGAAAAAAGATTCAGCAGCTTGCAGATGGCAAAGACATTAAGATTAATGATAAGCTAATAAGGGCTAAGGATATAACTTACAAACAAAAAGGAAAGAAAATTGCTTTTATTTTAGACACAAAAATATGCAAAAATACTGAAAAACTTGCAAAAAATTCTGACCTCTTAATTTGCGAAGCAACATATATGGAAAGAGAAAAGGAACTGGCTGCAGAATATAAACATTTAACAGCTGCTCAGGCAGCTGGAATTGCAAAAAAAGCTCAGGCAAAGAGATTAATTCTGACACATATAAGTCAGAGATACGATGGTAAAGAGCAAGAGATTCTGGAAGAAGCAAAAAAAATTTTCAAAAATACAGAGATTGCAGAAGATTTCATGAGGGTTAAGATTTGAGAATCTTTATAAATGATATTTTCTATTTTATATTATGAAGAAAGTTTATTGGATTATGGGTATTATTATTTTAATTATTATAACATTAGTAATAATTCTGGTCTACCCAGATAATTCTTTTGACTTCAAACCAAAAATAAAACAAGGTATTTATGGAACTGCTCTCGAGTGTTATGGAAGTGCTGAGCCCCCCTCAAGAGGTAAAATGATTCCTGTTAAAACAACTTTTAAAATTCATAATCTTGATACTAACCAAACTTTTGAAATTGAGACGCTAGAGAATGGAAGATACGAATTTAAATTAGGAGAAGGTTCATATTCTATTACTTTTTCAACTAACGAAGGGAAGAGAAATTATGGGAATATAAATATAAATAAAAATACTTTAATCAAAAAAAATATTGTTACAAGATTCTGCCCTGTGTAAATAATTTATTCTTGCTATTCAAAATCTAAACCTTTAAATATAATTCTTTTTTATCTTTTTTATTGGACCCGTAACTCAATCGGATAGAGTGCCAGTCATTTGGGCAAACCTTCTATCCTTTGAAGAGAGCTGGAAGTTGTAGGTTCGAGTCCTATCGGGTCCGTTGCACGGGTGGCACAGCGGCTAC
>CAZOGQ010000110.1:0-3452 GCA_964579545.1 Candidatus Woesearchaeota archaeon
GATTAAGGAGAAAAAATTCAGTTGTAACTACAACTTATGGAAGAGCTTCTGGACTAGTATCTTTTATGGTAGCATTTGATGGTGCAACATCAGCAGTAAACCAGGGTGGATTTAGAAGAGGAGCAAATATGGGTAGTTTAAGAGTAAACCATCCCGACATACTAGAATTTATTTATGCAAAACAAAAAGAAGGAGCTTACTGTAATTTTAATTTCTCGGTATCTATAACAGATGAATTTATGGATGCGCTAAAGAATAATGATTACTATCCCTTATGGGTAAATTATGAGAAGAAAAAACCCCTAACAATAAAAGATATTGAATCAGAAGAAAATTGTGTTAAAACTGGCTTGGTAAAAAGAGAAGAAAAAAACCTTATTATTGAAGACAGCAGGGTAATTAACCCGAAAACAAAACAAGAAATAGGCAAAGTAGAAGGAGATGTGATAAAGTTACATGCTCCGAGCATTTTTAAAGAAATTGCAAGACTTTCCTGGAATAATGGAGAACCAGGGGTATTTTTCATTGATAGGATAAATAAATCTAATCCAACCCCACAACTAGGCAAGATAGAAGGGACAAACCCTTGTGGTGAACAGCCCTTACTGCCCTACGAAGCATGCAATCTTGGCTCAATTAATCTAGTGAATATGATTAAAATTAGTGATGATAAAATAGAAATAGATTATGAAAAGCTGAGGAAGACAATACATAAGTCAGTTCATTTTCTTGATAATGTCATCGACATGGGCAAGTTTCCACTAGCAGAAATAACAAAAATGGTTCTCAGTACAAGAAAAATTGGTTTTGGGGTTATGGGTTTTGCAGATCTATTAATTAAACTTAAGATTCCTTATAACTGTAAGAAGGCTGTAGAAACTGCAAGAGAGATTATGAAATTTATAAATGAAGAATCAAAGAAAAAATCAGCAGAAATAGCTGAAAAAAGAGGGGTGTTTCCTGCATTTGAAGGAAGCATTTATGACAAGCCAGATGGACTAAGATTAAGAAATGCTACAACAACTACAATAGCTCCAACAGGAACAATTTCTGTAATAGCGGGCTGTTCTAGTGGAATAGAACCTTTGTTTGGCTTAGCATATGAACATGTAACAGCAGGAAGATTTGAAAATCAAGAATTAAAAAAAGATCTTGAAAAAAAAGGGCTAAGCGTAACAGAAATTGACAAGATTTTCAATGAAATAATCTCCGGAAAGTCTCTTCAAGAACTTGATGTACCAAAAGAAATTAAAGACTCTTATGTTACAACACATGATGTAAATACAGAATGGCATGTAAAAATACAGGCTATCTTCCAGCAGTTTACAGATAATGGAGTGAGCAAGACAATAAATATGCCTTTCAATGCAAGTGTGGAAGATGTTATGGAAGCATATAAACTTGCTTATAAACTTGGTTGTAAAGGCCTAACTGTATATAGAACAGGAAGCAGAGAAATACAAGTTATAACAAAAAAAGAAAAAGTTGAGGAAAAAACAAGGGGAAGAAGAAAAGCTCCTTTAATAGGAATAGGTTCTAGAATAAAAAAGAAAACTGGTTGTGGTAATATTTACACACATCTGTTTATAGATCCTAAAGATAACAAACCAGTAGAGGTCTTCGGCACTCTCGGAAAGGCAGGAGGCTGTAGTTCAGCTGGAACACAAGTAGCTGGTAGGCTTGCTTCTCTTGCCCTGAAACATGGAGCAAGTTTAGGTGAGTTAGCTGATGAAATGATTGGAACAAAATGTGAAAGACCATATAATTTAAGTTTTAAAGGAACCATAACAGAAAATACAATCTTGTCGTGTTTTGATGCAATGGGAAAATCTTTGTTGGAAATTGAAAAGAGAAATCTAGACAAGATATCACTCGGGGAACAAACAAAAGAAGAGATAACAATACAGGCAAAAAATCCAAAACTAGGAAATCTAGGCACCCCACCTAACAATCCAGAAAATCCAGGCAGCAATCCTAACAATCCAACTAGCAATCCAGGAAAAGGAGCTCTTGTTGGTTCTTGTAGTTTATGCGGCTCTCCACTTATCTATGAAGGCGGCTGCATGCAAGGCAGATGCTTAAACCCTAACTGTGTTAGAAGTGAAAGTTGTTGAGAACAAATCTTATCCAGCCCTTCTTATTAACCAACTATCAAAAGCTTCTCCTAATATAGCCTCAACATGAGAACGGTTTTCTTCATTATTAAATCTACAATCATCCCAACAAACATCTCTACCATCAACTTCAATTTTACAAGGACTATAAGAATCTATTATTAAAGCACACTGATTTCCTTATGAATCTACAAAAGTTTTTGTTGTTTTTATATAACAAAAACCATAAAATGGGCATCCTCTTGTTTTAATTGCATCTGATTTCTGTATCCTAAACAATTTAAGAGTCAATCCTTTAAAAAGATAATTATGCTGATGTAAATACTAAATACAAATAATAAAAAGATTTAAAAACATTGTAAATACAAAAGTAAAGAGGTGACAGACCTCAGAACTTTACTCTGAGTAAAAATAAATTTAATAAGGAGAAAGATGAATAAGAAAATTTTGTTTGTTAGAACTAATCCTGTTGAATCTAGATGTATTAAAGAGTTTTTACAACATAAAACTGGTTTAGATTATATTCCTATGGAAACAAGGGCAGATGCAGAGGAAGCAATAGATTCTAAAAATTATGGTGGGGTATTTATTGAAAGTCTTAGAATTGCTCATGGAGAGATAAATGGAGTCAGTGAATATTGTGAACATGGTATTGCTGTAGCAAGATATGCTAAAGAAAAAGGATTACCAGTGGTAGTATTGACAGGAGCAGATAGCAAAGTAATAGATAAATTATCAGAAATGGATGTTTGGGTTATTAGGAAACCAGCATCTTATGAAGAATATGTAGCAGCTGCAAAAAAAGCTTTTAGATAAAATCATATCAGAAAAAATATTAGAATGCAAAAACCATTAAATTTATAAATAATATTTTTCTAATGACAACATGCAATTTTCGCGTTGTGTACTAAAATGGCAGGAAAAAACATTAACAATGGAGTTGATGAAATCTCTGGAAACCAATTTGAATCCTGTATGTCACATCCATTATGCGTTATAGATTTCTTTACTGAATGGTGTATGCCATGCCTCATACTTGCTCCTGTTATTGAAGAGCTTGCAGATAAATTTAGAGGCAAAATTCACTTTGCCAAAATAAATGTTGAAGAAAATCAGGAACTTGCACAAAAATTCGGCATTATGTCTATTCCAACATTAATTGTATTTAAAAAAGGGGAAATTATTGAAAAAATAACTGGTAGCTTACCAGTTGAAATATTAGAAGAAAAATTTAAAAAGCATCTTTAAGCTCACTCGCCTTCGGCTCGCTCGCCGCTTTATTTTGTCCGCTTCATAGCTTCCTCTTGCCCATCTACTTCGTAGAATTTGAAAATTATT
>CAZOGQ010000111.1:0-3425 GCA_964579545.1 Candidatus Woesearchaeota archaeon
CGGCCCGACGGAGACTTTCACCCAGCGGATTCCCCTCCCCGCCGGGCGGGCGTGCGACGGCGTCCGCGTCCTGGCCGACGGCCGCGTGCTGATGGACTGGCGGGCGATGGCCTTCGCCGACGAGGACCGCTTCTCCGACAGCCATCACTATCGCCGCCCAGCCGACGCCGAGCAGACGGACGATGAACTCTTCCGCGCCGCCGAGCGGGCGCGGTTCAACAGTTGGCCGCACGTGCATGACGTGGTCACGGCGGCGCAGGAATAAGCGCCTATGCGAATATCCCACAAACTTGGGATGGTGAAACTAATGAAAATATCCTATGGAAATCCAAAGTACCTCTCCCGGGAAGAAATTCACCTGTAGTATGGAATGACCGGGTTTTTTTAAGTGGTGGAGATCCGAATGAGTTTGCTGTATTTTGCTATGATGCAAATACTGGTTCTCTGCTATGGACAGGTGAAGTGACGAATATTTTTGCGCAAAGCGAAGAAGAACCTTTCGAAGTTTGGGAAGATACAGGTTTCACTGCACCTACTGTTACAACTGATGGTCAGCGGGTATATGCGATATTCGTAACAGGGATTGTTGCATGCTTTGATTTCGATGGTAACAAAGTATGGGAAAAAGATCTTGGAATTCCAGATAGTATGTATGGCTATGCTTCTTCATTGGAAATACCATTTGTAGTGATAATCGGTGAAAAAGAACTAAAGAAAAAATCAGTAAAACTAAAGAACATGAAAACAGGAAAAGAAAAACTAGTCAAGATGACTAATTTAGAAAAATATCTTTAGTACCGGCATCCATCAGGTTGGCATTTTCCAGCATTTGTTGCATCTTCATCTGGGCAGTATGTACATTCATAGCTTGCTTCTACTCTGCCATTTGCATAAACTTCTATTGTAAATCCCTGGTTGACAACATATTCTGGAACAGAAACTTCTGCAGAAAACTCACCATTTTCACCTGTTTCAATTGTTCCGCTTTCATATTTGCCGTCTCCATAATGTATAATCAATTTTGATTCTGTATCTGAAACAGGTTCTTCTGTATCATCATATATGATGTTTCCTGTTATTGAGATAGAGTAAGCTGTTTCAAATACTCTTGTGCAGAACACACCTAAACATAATTTGTATTTTGACTTGCTTGTATCTTCAAGATATATGTTGTCTGTGTTACGTGAGTCACCTATTATAGGCTGTGCAACTGCAGTAACTATTTCGTAATTAGTGCTGTCAGATATATCTCCTCCAGAAGAGATAACACCAGATATTTTATAATTTTGGTTTCCAACTGAAAATGCACTTACAGCTACTGAGAATAATATTAGAAAAACTATTGTTACTATTATAAATTCATTGAATGTTTTTTTATCAACAGCATCAATACTAAAATTTATCTCATTGCATAAATTTTCTTTGATTATTCTATCTGATTTTTCTCTTGTAAGAGCAAAAGAATTTGTTATTACTCTAATTCTAACATGCGGTAGTTTTTTTCTTATATATCTCAGTCTCTCAAATAAATTAGGATGGATAAGCGGTTCACCATAAAGACTTGGTTTAATTAATTTTAATTCTTTATGACCACCAGACTCATCTATTATCTTCCTGAAAACTTCCTCTGGCATTAATTTCAGTCGTTTAATTTTCCTTTGTGGACAGAATTTACAGTGAGCATTACAAGTTGTATTTAATTCTAGACTTATTGTATCTGGGAATTCTAATTTTTTTGGTTTTTTGACTAAAAAGTATATTTTCTTTACTACATTTCTTAACCTTAAATAAATTTCGGGCTTCATCTTTTTATATATGAACAATTTTTGCATATGGGGAGTTTTCTTCTTATCCCTGCATTTAATATAGACTTAGCTTTTTTAGCTTTTAAAATATCTGTTAGTCTATTTTTTATTAAATTTCCATAGGTGTATCTTGCCTGAAAATCATCACAACAGACAGCTATATCTCCATTTATAGTTACGCTGATAGCCATTGTTGGAGAAGAACAATAAGCACTTTGTTTTTTTATTTTATATTCTCCCTTGGGTAATTTCTCAAATCTGCTATATATTTCTTTTGATGGAGCAAACTTCTCTAGAAGCTGAAGCCTTTTTTTATTAGAGTAGAGAAATCCAACCAGCCCAAATGTTTTTAGATGTAATTTATTTATATAATTCTTTTTAGCAAATCTTTTAATATCTTCTATTTCATCTTGATTAAACTTATTTATTATAAATTGTAATTCCACGAACGGAACAAGAGATTTAATTTCTCTCTTTATCTTGCAGAAGTTTATTATGTTATTCTTCACAACTTCAAAATTTGAGCCTTCCCTAAATGATTCATAAGATTTTTTTGTTACGCCATCTAAACACAAAGTTATTTTGTTTAATCCAGACTTAATCAATTGCTTTGATTTTTTTTTTGTCAACATAGAGGCATTTGTTGATATATCTGTATAAAGATTTTTAGATTTTGCATAAGCTATCATTTTTGGAAGTTCTGGATTTAGAAGAGGCTCATTTGTCCAGTATAGATTAAGATTATGGATTACCTCTGCAGAATTATCTATTATTTTTTTGAATGTATTAAAATCCATATTTTTTCTGGGTCTTTTTATTCTATCTCTTGGTGTTGGACAGGTTTCACACTGAAAGTTGCACAAGTTCCCTGTTTCAAGCATCATAGTGAAAGGTCTTTTTCTTGTTTTATGATTGTAATAAGACTTAAGAAGATGAATTATTCTTGAAAAACTAGCTGTAGAAATATCTCTAATCAAATATTTCCTAAATAAATCAATCAAACCGTATACTTTTCCCATTTATATCTTTATAGAAAGTATTTTATAAATCTATCTTTACAAAAGTAAATTGTTATCTTTAAATCAACAAAGCCGCTGGGTTTAGCTCCATTATATAATAGTTTGTTTAATTTTGTTGAGACAGAAAAACAGAATATTGTAAGCAATCATCTGCTATAAATGCAGCAGTTTACTTTTATTTCCGGTATTAGATATATCAACTACTCAGGGCTGAAGCCCTGGGCGTGAGTAGTTAAAATTCAATCAATTTTCTTTGCTTATTATATTGGTAGAATTCATAGTCAACAACTTCCCAATGTTTCTCTTGTGAATGTTCTATGTAAAATTTAATTGTCTCTGTTGTCACTGCTCCAATGCTTCTGTAAAAATAACCTGCTGTCCAGAATTTATTTCCGTATAATTCTTCTTTAAGTGAACCACTCCGTGCCAAGAGCACGGAGCATCATTGAGTAAAACTGAATAACTTCAATTGTTCTCCTTTCCTGCCTTACTTCTTTATATAGTTCCTTATAATATCAGCATTTACTCCTTCTCCAACAGTTGCTGCATATCCTCCATCACTCCAAAACTCTCCTCCCCACAATTCTTCTTTTAAATCTGG
>CAZOGQ010000112.1:0-3313 GCA_964579545.1 Candidatus Woesearchaeota archaeon
TTGTAAGCTAAGTTTTTGAACTTCTTTTATAAGTTTATTTCTATAACCTTCTCCTTCATTTCTTCTAACTACTGGATGTGTTTCTCCGATAATTAAGTAAAGAAGATTTGGATATTTTTTTATTAGGGCTGGTAAAGACCTAATCATATACTCTATTCCTTTTCCCCGGTTTAATAACCCAAAAGTTGATAAAACTATTTTACCACTCAGCCTTAGTTTTTTCTTAAAATAATCTTGAGAATTAAACGGAACATTTGGAATTCCATGATAAATTACAAAAATCTTTTTTTCATTAATTCCATAATCTTTTTTTAATATCTTAACAGCCTTTTTTGCCATAACAATTATTGCTGCGCTCTTACCACAAATAAATCTAACAACCTTCTTTCTTATCTCCTCTGGGTTCGGCAAAACACTATGGAATGTAACTACAACTGGTTTTTCAATTGTTTCTAGAAAAGGAATTAAGTAATTTCCATAATCTCCACCAAATATACCAAATTCATGTTGTATACAAACAAGCTTTATTTTTTTTGACATATTTATTTTTTTTGCCATTTCAATATAATCTTCAATATAATCCCTATTAAACTGCATTATTACTTTACTACCATAATTATATACAGAGGTACTATCATTTAGAGCAATGATCCTTGACTTAAGTCTTGGATTAAATTTTTTGTTTAGTGCATGAGACAGGTCTTTTGTAAAAGTAGCTATGCCACACTCTACTGGCGGAAAATTACCGATAAAACAGACTTTAGAATTCTTTGATTCTTTTGAATCTTCCGAAAGCTCCAAAAACCCTCCGCCAACCTCTTTTTCCATTCTGGACTTATTAGATTTTTTTGGTTTATAAATCTTTATCTTTTTTTCTTTTTCCAAAAATTTTTTTAATAAAAATCCGTGGAATATAAAATATTGCTAGATGAACTAAAGGCATTGCTATTAGCAAAACCAGGATTGGCATACCATTTCTTTTTATTAATGGCTGGGCTATAAGCCCCTCAAATAAAACTGCAAAGACAATAATAAAGATGATAAAATGTAAATCTTTTTTAATCACTCCAGAAACAAAATAAAATATTATTAATGGTAGGGTGGCTATCCCAATAAATAATTTTGGGCCCATCATATCCCCAATACTTCCCCCGTAGATATCTGTCACATCGAGAATAGCAGATATCAGGAATGCAATATAAAATCCAGTAAAAATATAAGCCAGGGCTTCTTTTATAATATATTTTTTCATCTGATAATATAAGTATAGGTAGCTTTATTCTTCATTTAGCTATCCAAGTCTGGATTATGATTACAGCAATTGCAATAATACTGATTATGCCTTTTATTGCAAGAAAGGCCGGATTCGTTAATCTTATCGGCGGTATACTAAGTATCCCAGCAATGATTGCAATAAAACCAATAATTGCTGTTGTTAAATGGCCAAAGTTATTTGGATTTAGGCCTTTGGCAAGAGACTTTAGTTTTTTAATTTTTGATTCGATTATTAGTGCAGCCCCCATTATAAGCATTAATAAGGCTTCTACATAATGCCCAATATCGAAATTAAAAATAGTCTGGCTCACAATTCCCATAAACCCAAGTATACTTATAATAGCCAAGGCAGTTACAAATATCTGTGAAACACTTACTTCTTTATTCACCAATCTTTTCATGAATAGTCTAAGAAAAATTAGTTTTTAAGTTTTTTTATTGGCCAATCAGGCTTGTCTGTTATTATTCCGTAAACTTGGTCAAATTCTAAAAATCTTTTTATGGCTCTTGGACTGTTTACAGACCATGGAATCACTTTAATGCCTTGCTTTTCTGCTTCTTGTAAAAATCTTTTCCCCGCAAATCTATAATCTGGAACAATAAATTCTAATCCTGCTTTTACTGCTTCCCTCATCAAACTCTGCGGACATTTTCTTGATAAACTTAATCTCCTTAAAAACTGCCAAAGACTTCCCTTCATTAACACATGACCTAGTCTTATTCCAGGGTATTGTTTCTTTATTTTTTTCAAACTTTCAATAAATTCAGAAGTTACAATAAATCTCTTATTAGCCAAATATTTTTTTATTAATCTAACTATGTCTTTTTCATGTGCTCTTTCTTTTAAATGAATATCAAACTTTGTCTTTTTCTTGAACTTCTTTAAAATTTCTTCAACAGTCGGAATACATAAATTTTTTCTTAATCTCTTTTTTAATAGATCATGATGTGCAACATAGACTTTATCTTTTGTCCTTCTAACATCAAACTCGATCATATCTGCATCCATGGCTAGAGCTTTTTCAAAAGCTTCTATAGTATTTTCTTTTTCATAAGCTGAAGCACCTCTGTGCGCAATAATAAGTTTCTTTTTCATCTTTTTTTATCGCTTACAATCAAACCGTCTCTTAATCTTATTACTCTTGAAACATATTTTATATGCCATGGCTCATGTGTAACCATCACAATTGTCTGTCCATACTCTTTATTAAGTGTCTTTAAAACTTCCAAAACTTGTTTAGATGTGTGAGTGTCGAGATTCGCACAAGGCTCGTCTGCAAATAATATCTTTGGTTTTTTTGCTATGGCTCTTGCAACTGCAACCCTTTGCTTTTCGCCGCCAGAAAGCTGGTCAGGAACCCGATTTAATTTATCCCCTAATTCAACTTTTTCTAATGCATCTTTGGCAGTAATAAGAGATTCTTTTTTTGATTTCCCTTCCATAAGTGATAAAATGTAAACATTTTCTGCTGCATTCATTTCATTAATCAGTGCATAATCTTGAAATACATATCCTAATTGTGTTAATCTATAATATGTTCTTTCTTCTTCTGGCAAATCAACGACATTAAGATTGTTAATAGTATATTCTCCTTTAGTTGGTTTGTCAATTAAACCAAGAATTCTTAGCATTGTAGTTTTTCCACTTCCACTTGGCCCTATAATTGCAATAAACTCTCCCTTTTTTATTTCAAAACTAACTCCATTCAAAGCTTTCACTACAACTTCTCTTGTTTTATAGTGCCTTTTCAAATTTTTTACTTTGATTATTGTTTTTCCTTTTTCCATATTATCTCCCCCAAATTGCTTTTAATATACTCTCTTTTGAAACTCTCCAAGCCGGAAGAATTCCTGCAATAACTGATATGATAAGCATTGTAAAAACACTTTTGACTATTAATCCAACTTGGATTTCAGGAATGATTGTCATAGTTTCATAAAATGTTACCGGATTTATTGTAAAATAAAACATAAGTGCAAAATACAAAACCAATCCTGCAAGAATTCCGAGAGATACATAAAAAATACTAATAAATGC
>CAZOGQ010000113.1:0-3264 GCA_964579545.1 Candidatus Woesearchaeota archaeon
CATCCAACAATAGGGGTCGTTATAAAGCCAAAGGTCTTGAGGTTTCTAATACATCAAATTAAATAAAAAAAGTAGCCTCATGGATATGCCAGAAGGGTAGTAGCTTCGGTTTGGGCGTGATTTTTTAATTCTTTAAAGGAATTTCAATAAGTTTTCTGAATTTTTTCCCTGGTTTTATTGAGAAAGAAAATGGTCTGATTATTCTCTTATCTAAGATTCTGTTATTCTTATCTAGCCATATTGCTTTGAAAGGAAAGAATACAAATAATGAATGTATTTCTCTTCTTGTATCTTTTTTAAATTCAAAAACTAAAGGAACTGTTTTCCTTGTCCTGAACATTAAACCAAACAATTTAGTTAAACCCTTTGCTTTTTTTAACTTCTGCATATTAACATTAACCAAGATTGACTTATAATTTTTTCGGATAATCGGGAAGATTATGCACTCTGGCGTGATTTTTACTACTTGATTCTGATAAATCTTTTCAAGATAACTTTAATAATATCTTCTTATGTCAGAAATTGAAAACCGCATAATACTTAAATACTGTTTTCAATTTCTGAGCATCCTAAAAACCCAAACAAACCACCGACTTTAGTATGTGGTAAAACGCAAGGTTTTTATGATTTTAAATTAAATGATACAAGATGATTTTACAATTAATAGGGAAAGAGCAGAAGAGGTTGTAACAACCAGTGTTTCTATGCTACATGATAAAGTTTATCCGTTTGATAGGGAAAATCTTTTGCCAGACGCTATAATGCCTCCAGGCATTGCACAAGGAAGTTTGGAACATTCTTTATTTTTGTTTTATGCTTGCTCTATTGATTCAATGCGGCTTGCTCAGGAAGTTTATAGAACAATGAGGGAAATTGCTGGAGAAATTGATTTAAAAAAATTACCTGAATTAGACGAGCTAGCTATTAATAATTTAATTGAAAAACGTTTAGGAACTCCAGGACAAATGGGCCAACTTGTTGATACTCTCTACGAAAATTCAAGAACACTTAATGAAATATATGACGGAGATCCAAGAAAAATAAAACAATCAACAATAGAAGAAACACTTAGCAGATTGCAGCAATTCAGACAATTTGGGCCTGGAAAATCTGCTCTGTTAATGAAAAATTTTGTTAGATTTGGTTTTTGGGACCTCCTGCCTCATGAAATTCCAATTAAAGTAGACAGACATGTTGTAAGAATAAGTATTGGCAATGATGTTCTGAGATTTAGTGAGGGTTTGAGAGAAATTAGAGCAGACAAGTTTGTTAAGCCATTAATGCAAGTTTATAGGGAAGTTACATCAGAGCAAGGAGTTTCTGCTGTTGAATTAGATGATGCACTATGGGTTCTTGGCCCATATTTGTGCAGAAAAAATGCTAAATCATTTTGTGATTCAGCTTGTTATCTTGATTGTAAAATAAGACCAAAACTTACAAGAGAAGCTGTTTTTCTTTTAAATGAAGAAATGAGATCTGAAAACTCGCAATTATTTCTTAGACTTTGATATAAACTATTATATTCTTTTGAATATACAAATTCTTAAAAAATCAGTTGGTTTTGTAGAAAAATGATCAATGGAACTATGTGTTTTCTGAGAGATGGAAGGGATATTCTTTTAATACACAGGCATGGCGGAGAAGGTGATATTCATCATGGATATTATGTGCCACCTGGAGGAAAAACAAAAAGAGGAGAAACAGGGATAGAATGTATTGTCCGCGAATTTGAAGAAGAAACTGGTTTAATATTAATAGATCCAAAACTTAGAGTAATTGTAACTTTTTATAATGAAGGAAGAATTCTCGGAGGCCAAGAAAATCCAGAAGATTGGTGTGTAGAATTATACGAGGCAAACAACTTCGTAGGAGAATTAAGACAAGAAGATGATAAATCAGAACCTGTTTGGGTTTCTGATTCTGACTTAGCAAAAATAAGAACATATCCTGGAGATAGAAAAACAATTGAACTACTTAGTCAACAAGGAATTTATGAAGTTTTAGTTCAATACTCAAGAGAAGAATTAATTAGTTTTGAAGCAGAAAGAGTTGATGAGTAAATATTTAAAAACTTTTATTTCTATAGATTTCAGAGGTGATCGTAGCCTCAGCACGTATTCTAAGCTAAAAATGGCTAAAATAATTGCGAGTTTTATGGAAAGGCAATTTTTTGCAGAAGATAGAACAGAGACAACTGTAAAAGGTTATGAATTGTCAGTTATTAAGACTGGAAAAGAAACAAGTATTGGAAGAGCAATTGATTTGGAAAGATTAAGTCAAGCAGAATTTACAAACACTAAGTTATTTCAGGCAACACTTCCATTAACTGATTCAAATATTGGTTTAGCGGCACTTTTAGAATTAGATGCAAATGGAAAAAGATGGCTGGAAAGTTTTAGAGGATATTTTCTTGACACATGTCAAGAAGAAGTTTCCATGACTCTGTCTATAGAATCTGAAAAATTACCTACACTAGCAACTTATTGGCTATATCCTGATATAAAAAGAGTTCAGAAAAGAGCTTATAAATGTCAACAAGCAGAGATTCATTCACTTCCTGACACAGCATTTTATTATATAGTAAACCCTCCATTAAAGTTTAAGAATGGAAAATGGATTCCCGGGCTTTATTACAATCGACTGGTTAGTGATGCTAAGAAAACATTTGAAACTTATTCTATTCATGATCCACAAGACAACAGATATCTTAATTTACGGGGTGTTTTACTTGGAACTCTCGGGGAAGATGATCTAAAAAATAAAGAAGGAGATTTTGAAAATTGTTTTCCTGTAGAACACTATTTAGAGGTTTCTTATTCAGTTAGTTTTAGACAAGTCCACGAGTATAATCCCTTAACAATTAGAGTAGAATTAGCATGATAGAAGTTATCATTAAGATTATTTCAAATCAAATTTTTTTACACCTTCAGAATCAAGTATCCAAAAATAATTGCCATCATATGTTATTCCATGAGGCTGTTTAGTATCATTATTTTCAAAATGTTTAACATATGTTCCGTCCATTAAGTATTTGTAAACTGCATCAACTCCATTAGAAGCAGAAAGCCAAAAATAAGTGCCGTCGTTTGCCATACTTTTAACAGAACCAGATACTTCAGAAAAAGAAAAATATTGGCCAGTATATGTTCCGTCTATCTTGTACTTGTAAGCTATTTTATCTAAATAATCTGCAACCCATAAATATGTTCCGTCTTGTGTTATAGCATAAGGGTCACCATTTTCATCAGTGGTTTTAAAATATCC